>JANZYY010000626.1 GCA_026419705.1 Fischerella sp. | reverse complement strand
GTCATACAATCTTTCATTGCATTTATTTAATGTAATCCAAGCCTTTTTATATCCTAATTGTTTGGATAAATTTAATTGAAACGGTATTAATAGACCATGTGTTACGGGATAGATAGTAAAAAAAGAAAAATGCCTGCTCATTATTAATGCAGTATCATTATCATATTTTTTAATTCCGCCAAAAGACCAAGGTTGGTTGTTAATTGATAACACACTATATCCGTGTTCGAATTTATTGTTTTTTAACATCGGACCTAGTGCCCATTCCACAGCATTTTCAAATTGATAATTTTCGATATTATGAATTTTTTTACTACTGATACAAAATTTTTCGCAATATTGCTTGACAAGATTGTAGCAATTTACAGTGTTATAGTAATGATCAATTTGAAACCGCGTATTGTTGATAAATCTAATTTCTGTTAGATCGCTCATTGAGTATTTATAGTTCGAGCGTAAAACCACTGGATCTTTAGTCCAGTGGTTGTAAGCGAGTTGTGTTCGAGAAATATTTAGGCATTTACGCTGATCTGATAAATATATTTGTAGGGCAGGAACTGCCCGAATTGACGCCCATGGAGATGTCGTTAGACATATATGAGGTATTCGCTTGCTGGTTCCAATATGTATGGCTAACACATTGGGTAAAAGCGAATATAACTGATATGTGCTTTCATCCACGAAGTGGGAAGCCAAAAGATTTTTAGTCGGTTGGTAGTTCACATTACGCATACTTTTCAGCAACTCTTCTCGTTGCAGCATTAGAGACAAATTTAGTTAACGCAGGTAATGGTTAAGAAGAAGTTGTTTGCGCATGCGATTAAACTGGATTTCATCCATACCTAAGCTCCGTTGATTTAGACGTCATTAAACATGCCCACAGTCTTTAGTAAACTGTTCACCAAAATTCGTTGTTTAGTGTAAGCCTCGACTTCCCAGGGAAGGTCGTAATAGTGTGTTTTTGGGTCGACTTTTTTGCCCATCCAGAAACGAACAACGCGCCCGCCTCGAATTTCGTGCCGTGCTTGTCCCAGAGCACGTTGCTTAACGTGCACCATTTCATGCGCGACGGTTTCCAGCAAATTTTCGCCTGTAATACGGCTGTCAATTTCGATCACATAAACAAATGGCGCAAACATATCCATTCTTGCCGCGGTTCGCTCGTTTTTTAGCAGACCGGGAACAGATTTGATTACCAATATGCCGTAACGATCTGCAATTTTTAGTTGCCGTGCAAAGAAAAGTGCCGAACGTTCAAGCAATGTTTTGCGATCTCGATTGCGAACATTGGTGACTTCGATTTGCATTCTGATCTTTCAACGTATGCTCTTATTATAAGAGAAATCGAATTAATTGTCAAGAAAAAAGGCGCCTGTTAAAGCGCCTAAAGTGTAACAAGTTGTAACGGCAGAATTGTTAATTTTTAACGAATCTGCCCTTGCTATCACGCTTGCGCTCGGGCTTTGTAGTTGTTTGAGAGGGATTGTCAGTGGACCAATTGTAATCAAGCTTCGAACCAGTTTCTTTGTCCTTATATTTTTCGACGGTTTCTTTTAGCACCATTTCTACAAATGAATTCAATGACATGTCATTTGCATGCGCTGCACGATAAAGTGCAAGTTCTTGTTCTAGTGTTAGATCTAGGGGAATACTAACACGACGATCAAAATCCTCGTGATTAACGATTGCTGTAAGTTTTTCCAGCATGTCTTCTTCTACTTCAACTTCAGTGTATTTGGTATCATCCCACGCCAAGGTGTCATCGACTTCGCGTCTCACAGCCTCTTCTCGACGCTTACGAATGAGCTCTTCGCTTGCAGTCCACCGATAACATACTGGATTATCGAATGTGTATTCCGCAGTGATTTCATAAATTTCTTGCGTGCGAGTGTCGTAGATTACTGATCCTACAACCACACCTTCAATGTCGCAAAGGTCAAGAAGTGCAGCAGAATCACCATAACAGAGCCATTGATAAGGGGCGCCGGCGCCGATCCTGTAATCAACTGCTTCAAAAACTTGTCGAAGGTCCATGTCAGTTTCCTTTAGATGTTAAAAGATTTTAGATAGAGGTGAAATTGGCAGTCTAGTAGATGTTAATTCCTGTTTGTAATGATATATAGCATATACGCTTAAACGTCTATAGCATTCGCACCCAACTAGTTCAATGATATCATCAGTGCTCTGAGCAGCAATTTCCTTTGCAATATTTTTGCAGTAGTTGAAAAATTCTGTGTCAATTTGATGAGAATTGTTGTCGAGTCTACAATAACTTTTTGCCAAATCCATAACCTTAATAATCGGTAATTCAGCAATTCGATTCCTAATAAGGCTGGTTTTGTTGAGCATATTCTTAAAAATCTTGTTCTTATTTTAAGAGATTTACTCTACTTTGTCAATGTCAGAAATACCATTTTCCAAAAGTGCTGCCAAACGACTGTTTCTGTAATCCTGTTCTCGGCGCTGGATCTTTTGATCGTTGACTAGGCGCAGCATTTTGAGGTAATCTCGGCTCCGTTCCCAGCCCCAAAGAAATGCCGCCAGCTCCTCTACGGTTTCGGCAGTAGCAACAGCTTGGTCTCGAGCCAAAAGCGGCAAATTGTCATCTTTGGGGAACAAGGCTAATAGATTATAATTTTGCCTAACTACAAACCCCAACCCTTCGGCTTCGCGATTTAGCCGTTCAACTGCGAAATATTGATGTAGTGTAGTTGACATTATAGTGCAATAGCAGCAGCAAAATTAGTAGCACTGAATAAGATATCAATCCGGGATTC
Organism: Fischerella sp.; assembly: GCA_026419705.1. GTDB lineage: Bacteria > Cyanobacteriota > Cyanobacteriia > Cyanobacteriales > Nostocaceae > PCC9605. The sequence goes on along the minus strand of JANZYY010000626.1, from coordinate 389 downwards.
TGTATTTTTTTCCTTGAATGTGTTTGGCTCGTGCCTGCTTAAAGATAATATAGGACAGAAAAAGATTGATTACATTTAGCAGTCCAAATGTTTGGGGAATCATTACGTTATCCCTTCTCACCAAGAAGATACAGATTGCTGATAGCCTTGAAACTGAACTTGCCATCCGCACGCTTGAACACAAGTCCTTCACGCACAGGATGGTTAATACTCTTGCCCTCGGCGAACTTGAGCAATTGCTCTACATTTTGAATGCCTAGGGTGTCAAATAGGTTTGCATTGTGTGCAATCACAGGCACATGATCTGCAAGTTCTTGGTCCACGCCAAGGTCAATCATGCGATTATAAAGTTCGCGCCGCTCTGCAGGAGTAGCATAACGCTGCTCATC
>JANZYY010000625.1 GCA_026419705.1 Fischerella sp. | reverse complement strand
GCTTGTAATAGTGCGCGTGCCAAGTGTTGGCAGGTTGAGATCCGACAGCTAATAGTGCTAGCGATCGCACTTGCTGAGGATAGCGGCGGGCAAACATTAAGGCGATCGCGCCACTCATTCCGTGACCTACCAAATTAACTGGGCGAGCGTGGGATTTTAAAAAGTCGTACAGCATTGTTACAGCTGTGTCTATAGAACTAGCTTCATCTTTTGTTTGATAGTATTCCCATCGGGCAATCAAAAGATGCTCAGATAAGTATCGAAGTAATGGCAGATCAAAACCCTTCAAACTTTGGCTAGCATTTAGCCAGAGAACATCAAATGTATTAGACATAAATACCTATCACAGGTACAATTAAAAGTGATGAATTCTGATTTGTGAATGAAATTGATGTGCATTTAAATCATTGTTTTTAAGCGATATGTGTCAATAATCAAATCAGAATTCGGTATTCAAGTTTATTCTAAATTTTTGAATACTGAATTCTTTGTTTTTTACTCAAAAGTTTAACCTTTGTGCAGCCATGCTGTTGAAGTTATTGGGATAAAGTCTTAAAAAAACTCCTGACAAACCAAATTCTTTCTATAACTGAGCTACCCCAGCTTTTACTCATTCTCACCTTAGTTAATTTTGATTATCTTCATATTTCACCTGATTGCTCATCTTCAGATTTACTTTATAAATAGCCTCTCATACCACTTCTCTTTAACTTTGAAACATATCAGATCCCCCCAACCTCCCTTACACAGGAGGGCTATGGTATCACCAGTCCAAAAATTTTAAGTGGGAACTGCAATCCTATTCAATTCTGCTTTTAACTCTTAACTCTAGAGTGAAAACGAAGTATAGACCCATCTTTCCTCGCTTTGGCCGAGGATAGTGCAGTGAGTTGAAATTTATATGCAAGGCAACAATAGCGTTGGTGTTGCCAACCTAAAACGCACTTATGCTCTAGATGCACTGCGTGGATTTGCAATTTTAGCAATGATTTTATCCGGGACAATAGAGTATGAAATTTTGCCAGCTTGGATGTACCACGCTCAGAAGCCACCTCCCACGCATACATTTCATCCCAACTTGTCCGGATTAACTTGGGTAGATATCATTTTTCCAATTTTCTTATTTTCTATGGGAGCAGCCATTCCCTTTGCACTATTGAACCGCTTGCAGAAAGGGTTCACTACAATACAAATTATTTTATACATCTTCAAAAGAGGATTATTGTTAGGAATATTTGCAATATTTCTTCAACATATTAGACCTTTGACGATCGGTATAAACCCGACTGAACAAACATGGTGGATTGCATTGTGCGGGTTTTTAATACTCTTTTTTATGTTTGTTCGGTGGCCTGTCAAAAGAAAGTATAAGCGGTACACAGAATTAATTACTATCAGTGCTTGGTTTGTGGGGATTATTCTTGTCTGTTTCCTTAGATATCCAGATGGAAGTGGGTTTTCACTTGTAAGGAGCGATATTATTCTAATTGTACTGGCAAATATGGCAATTTTTGGAGCGATCGCCTGGTTTTTTACCAAAGATAATTTTTTACCACGTCTGGGATTGCTGGGCTTATTGATTGCTTTGCGACTATCGGCTACTGTCCAGGGAAGTTGGATTGCTGTGCTTTGGAAAGCATCACCTATTCCTTGGATTTTTCAATTTGATTACCTGAAGTATTTGTTTATAGTTATTCCTGGCACAATCGCAGGTGATTTTATTATAAATTACCTGCAGAAAGCAGTAAAAAATGATATAGATAAAAATACAGAATTAAACTGGAACAAGATACATTATTACAACATTATTTTATTAATGTTAACTCATGTTTTGGTTTTACTAATTGGTTTGCAAGCTAGATGGTTATGGCAAACAGTGTTATGGAGTGCTCTCCTGTCTTCAATCAGTTGGTTTTTATTTGTAAATCCTAATAATGAAAAGGAAAGATTACTCCAAGCTTTGTACCAGTGGGGTATTTATTGGTTGGCACTGGGCTTACTTTTTGAACCTTTTGAAAATGGCATAAAAAAAGACCCAGCCACCTTGAGTTACTTCTTTGTCACAACAGCGATCGCACTTTTTTTATTAATTACTTTTACGATCATCATAGACATATTCCCACAGTGCAAATATCTACATATATTAATTGACAATGGACAGAATCCGATGCTCGCTTATGTAGCATTTGGCAATTTTATCTGGCCTGTTCTGAAATTAACTCAGCTTGAACATTTAATTTTCAAGGATACCAATATACCTCTAATAGGCTTGTTAAAAGGAGTCATATATACCTTACTAACTGCATTATTTGTAAGTTTATGTACTAAATTTAAGCTGTTGTGGAGAACTTGAATAAGACAGCGGTAGCTGCAGGCTTGTCTGGGGGACTGTTGAAGCGGCATGGGAGAAGTGAATAAATGCAATTTGTGATTGTGATATAGTTAACATTAATAACCGGTCAAAATAGTTTAAAAAAACAAATTTGTAAAAAACAGAAACTACAAAGCTGCAAACTCAAATCCAAGGAGATATATTTATGCCGGGCACTTTAAGGGTCAAGCAAAATACTACTTTTAAGCAAGTCTGGGAACTACAATCAAGCGAGCTTCAACAAATACCTAAAAACTATACATATATAGCCCAACAAGGCGCCCAATTTCCTACTTCATCTATCCAACGTTATGAAGATGCAGCTTACCAGAGTATCGTGAATCAAACAACGGGCGAAAAACTCCGCGACTATTGGTACGTACAGTTCAAGGCACCAATTAACGGTAGCACGTGGTGGTATGTTTATAAGCCCCATGTAGAAGAAATATAACTGATCTTATGTTTTTATTTTCATGAATTTGCTGATCCTAGCGGTTAATAACCCTTCCACAATTTCAAGCATATTCCTTACAAATCTTTTTTGCCCGATACAATGAACCTAAGTGTAACATTTAGTTCATCACGGACAGTGAAACTGGTGACCTCGGGCAAGGAGCATGGTTTCTCTCCCCCATTGCCAATACCCAACCCCCGAATTTCAGTATAATTACCATTTTATAAGTAATAAATATGACTCATAGTGTGGCGCAAAATCAGAAGGAGACGATGACTTTTGAGTCCCTTGACGTTCAACTGCGTAACGTCTTCAAGTTTTTTCACCAAGAGCCAGCAGTACATGGAATAGATCTGGATGTTAGGC
>JANZYY010000624.1 GCA_026419705.1 Fischerella sp. | reverse complement strand
GCTTAAACTGGAGACTGTGCCGATTCCCGAACAGGATTTGAATGCTATTAAAAATATTTTTGGTATTGATACGTTTTTTGCTACAGAAACGATTCCTTACCAGGAAGGAGCCATCTTTAAAGGCAATTTGCGGGGAGATGCGGAGGTAGTACACAACCGCCTAACTGCGAACTTGCAGGAAAATCTGGGTGATAAATATCGCCTATATTTAGTGGAGAATACCGAAAACAAACCTGTGGTAATTGTCCTACCCAGCCGCAATGACCCGCGTCCGATGACGCTATCCCAAAAAGTGTTTGCAGGTATTCTGCTAGTGGCGACTATAGCAACAAGTCTGGAAGCTGCGGGTATACTGCAAAATTTTGATTTATTTGCCAATATCGGACGGATCGGAGAAACTTTGCCCATCGGTGGTGGGATCTTATCGATTTTATTTGCTCATGAAATCGGTCACTGGTTACTTGCCCGTCGTCACCAAGTCCGCCTCAGCTGGCCTTACTTTCTCCCAGCAGTGCAAATTGGCTCTTTTGGTGCCATTACCCGTTTTGAATCTTTATTGCCCAACCGCAAAGTATTATTTGACATCGCTTTGGCAGGTCCGGCTGCTGGGGGGATTGTATCTTTGTTGATGTTGGTAACTGGGTTACTGCTTTCTCACCAAGGCAGTATGTTTCAGTTACCCAATCAGTTTTTCCAAGGCTCAATCTTGGTAGGTAGTTTGGCCCGCGTTGTCCTTGGTTCAGCTTTGCAATCGCCTTTAGTAGACGTGCATCCATTGGTAGTGATTGGTTGGTTGGGATTAGTAATCACAGCTTTGAACTTGATGCCCGCAGGACAACTCGATGGTGGTCGGATTGTCCAAGCGATATATGGACGTAAAACCGCCGGGCGGACAACAGTTGCGACCCTGATTTTGCTGGGGTTAGTGGCTCTTGGCAATCCACTAGCAATGTACTGGGCAATTGTCATTTTATTCTTGCAACGTGACTTAGAACGCCCCAGTCTGAATGAAATCAGCGAACCAGATGATGCACGTGCTGCTTTAGGACTTCTGGCTTTATTTTTAATGGTTGCGACTCTGCTACCCCTAACTCCTGGTTTAGCTGGACGTTTGGGAATTGGGTAGTGGTTAGTAGTTAGTAGTTAGTAGTTAGTAGTTAGTAGTTGGTAGTTAGTAGTTGGTTGTACCAGACGTGCCATGGCACGTCTGTAAATAAGTTGGTAGTTAGTTGTTAGTTGTTTACCACTATCCACTAACCACTATCCACTAACCACTATCCACTAACCACTATCCACTAACCACTATCCACTAATCACTAACTAAATTACGGCTTCCAACCCGCCAACAGATTTGGATAAGCAGTTGCTGTGGGGAAGAGATTCTTAAAGCCAATCTGGCGTTGTTGAGGGGGTTCTTTGGTCATATTCCACAAACTTTCATAGAAAAAGAAAGAAACTCCAGCAAAGTTGCGATCGCGCACTTGTTGCACTTGTTGGACAATCTGAGTAATGGGTACGTATTTGCGTTTTAACCCCGTCATGATGCCAATACTCACAGGTATGTGAGTTTGAGCAGCTTGTACCTCTGGACGCTCTAATTCATCCTTAAAGACGTTGGGATCGTCCCGATATACTTGCAAAACTAGGTCTTCAACAAGTCCCATCCTCTCCCATTTTTGCCAGTCTGCTAGAAAAAATTCGTAGGAAAAGCGTTGGGGATTGGGTGCTACAGAGACAATGCAGTTCCTTTTCGTCGCTTTAATAGCTTTGAATACCCGCTTCATATAGTCGCTAATTTTGTTTGCTCTCCACTGCACCCACTCCAGATCTTTGGGGTTTGCGGGAGGAGCTTTGCCCCCATGTTCTTTTTTGTACAGAGCCACTGTGTAGGCATCGTATCCCAATTCCGATGGTAAACCGAAATGGTCGTCAAATTGAATACCATCGATGTCGTAGTTTCTGACTATTTCTACGATTAAATCTTGGATGAATTTTTGCACCTCTGGGCGAAAGGGATTTAACCAAACTCTATCATGAATGCCTTCTTTCCAAATTTTGCTACCGTCGCGGCGACTAGTCAGCCATTGGGGGCGGCGCTTTGCTAATTGGGAGTCAGCAGGAGCCATAAAGCCAAATTCAAACCAGGGAATGACTGTTAAGCCTTGTTGATGTCCCATGCTGACAACTTCTTTGAGCATATCTCGCCCTTGCAATCCAGGTGTGGGATCGAGCGATCGCCCAATCGTTCTTTGGGCTACTTTGCTGGGATACAGCGTCCAGCCCCAATTCCACACCGTAGGATAGACAACGTTAAAGTTTAGCTGTTTCAGGCTTTGCAAGGCACTCTTGAGGCGATTCCTTTCGAACAGTACATTGCTATCGATATTGGTTAACCACACGCCCCGCAACTCTGATATTTGCGGACGGGGAGGAAGATTTTGAGCCTGCAAGGGAAAAGATAACATTACTGCGGCTGCCACTGAGAGGACAGCCAATGCAGTAAATAAAGTCAGGTTTCGGTTGCTACTTTGACGAGCGTTCGACAAGAACAGCTGCTTAGACATTTTCACAAACTTTTTCATCATTGAGCGGGTACAAAATTTCACATTGGCTTCATCAAATCATCGATCGTGACTGGAAATATTGCCAAGAGGTTGCATTGCTAAATTTTGCACCAAAATATGACGTCTTGTCCGGTAAGACACGCGCAATGTGGAGACGTACCATGAATAGCACGTCTCCTATAGGGTTACAAAGTGTATTAATCAGTTGCTAACATATCCTCAGAAAGTAGCAGGTTATTAAATCCACGATTTTTAAAGCGTGATGTAAACTTTTTTGAGCAATCTCTCATTTCTGATTTCCGATCTTCAGATTTTATTTGTGCCAGCCAGTTTGTATAAGAGACAGGTCAGCATGCTAGGTCACTGTTGCTTTCATTTGCCGTTGATACAAGCGGGAAAAGTACTGATAACAATTGGTTAATTGAGACTATGAGTGGTTTTTATGGTCTTTTGTTATATCTAATACAAAAGACTATCTTGATTCCTGCATTTTTTAACTCAATCGGAACGTACATTCGAGAATCAATTTTTGATTTAGCAGGGAATAGGGTTGAATTTGTAGGGCGCGACGAAAAGCTGCGATCGCTTTAGTATATTCTCCTAACGCCGCATAAGATAAACCCATTCCATGAAGTGCGCC
>JANZYY010000623.1 GCA_026419705.1 Fischerella sp. | reverse complement strand
TTATCCTTATTTATCTGGTAGGATTTCCCCATGGTTTAGTGTAAATTCTAACAATAGTCCATGTCTGGTGTCTGGTGCTAATTGCAAGCGTAGGACATTATAAAACTTTACGGTCAGCGCAAAACTCTCCCATTTTAGCCATCTCAAAATCTTGAGACACTTCAAATGTCTTTCAACAGACAGATGTATTGCTACACAGGAATTAAAATTCCCGTTTGGGTATCTCAATCTGAGTAATTTTCCAGCAAACAGACGACGTCAAAGATGCAGTAGCTATCTGTGCCGTGTTTACTTCTCTAACTACGATATTAGTCTACGAATTCTTAAAACTAACAAACTCGTTGCTACAACAGTACAAAAGTAACTTTTGCAAGAGGTATATTGTGTACTGCTGTACCTCGATCTACCATATTGTCTTATGGATCTAAAGTCTCTGATTCGTGATATTCCAGATTTCCCTAAACCCGGAATTTTATTTCGGGATATTACTACACTACTGCGCGATCCAAAGGGACTGCGCTATACCATAGACTTATTTACACAAAAAATTCTGGATGCTGGACTGAAAGCTGATTATGTGCTCGGCATGGAGTCGCGGGGGTTTATGTTTGGCACACCTCTGGCTTATCAACTCGGAGCAGGTTTTATTCCTGTTCGCAAGCCAGGTAAGCTACCTGCAGCAGTACATTCGATTGAATATGAACTAGAGTATGGTACAGACTGTCTAGAAGTACATCAAGATGCTTTACACCCAGACAGTCGGGTTCTGATTGTAGACGACCTGATCGCTACAGGTGGAACCGCAAGCGCCACAGCGCAGTTAGTACAGAAGATTGGCTGCGAACTAGTAGGATTTGGGTTTATTATCGAGCTACAAGATTTGCAAGGACGTAAAAATCTACCGGATGTACCGATTGTTACCCTGATTCAATATTAGTCATTGGTCATTAGTCATTAGTCATTGGCTAAGGACTAATGACAAAAGACAAAGGATAAAGAACAAAGGACACAGGACTAATGACAAATGGCTACTACGAGAATTTCCTTGCAGACAAGTCGGGATTGGCTGGTGAAGCTAATCAAGAGTGAAACGTTTCTTTATGTGATGAAGCGGGTATTGCAGGCGCTGTTGACTTTGTTATTGGCGTCGGCGTTGTCATTTTTTATCATTCAACTTGCTCCTGGGGATTATGTAGACACGCTGCGGCAAAACCCCAAAATATCACCAGAAAGAATTGAAGAACTCAAGCGACAATTTGGTTTAGATCGATCTTGGCCGGAACAATATGTTTTGTGGTTGTGGCGGATTGTCACCAAGGGTGATTTTGGCACAAGTTTTGTTTATCAACGCTCGGTGGCATCACTGATCTGGGAAAGAGTACCAGCAACTTTACTTTTGGCGATCGCTTCTTTGATTGTCACTTGGGCGATCGCTATTCCTTTAGGGATAGTTGCCGCAGTGAAACAAAATCGCCCTACAGACCGGATCTTACAAGTAATTAGCTACGCTGGTCAAGGATTTCCTAGCTTCATCACAGCCCTTTTGTTGTTGATTTTTGCTCAAATGACTGCCCCTTTGTTTCCAGTGGGTGGCATGACTAGCATCAACCATAGCGAATTAACGTGGCTTGGTCAGATCCTAGATATTGGCTGGCACATGATTTTACCCACTATTGCTTTGAGTATCACCAGCTTTGCTGGCTTACAGCGCATCACTCGCGGTGAATTGCTTGATGTGCTGCGTCAAGATTACATCCAAACGGCTCGTGCTAAAGGATTACCAGAAAACCGAGTCATATACGTTCACGCTTTGCGTAATGCCATCAATCCTTTAATTACTTTATTGGGTTTTGAGTTAGCTAGTTTATTAAGCGGTGCTTTCATTGCCGAATTTTTCTTCAACTGGCCTGGTTTAGGGAGATTGACTTTGCAAGCAGTGCAAGCTCAAGATTTGTATTTACTGATGGCTAGTTTGGTAATGGGTGCAGTACTGCTCATAGTTGGTAACTTAATAGCAGATTTACTGCTAAAAGCCGCCGATCCTCGCATTAGTTTGGAAAATCTCAATTAGTTCTTTGTTAGTAGTTAGTAGATAGTAGTTGGCTATTAACTACTAACCACTATCTACCAACCACTAACCATTGACTATTGACTATGTTTTCTGAAATTTATTACCTCGTGCGATCAAAAACCGACGGTAGTTATCTGACTGCTCGTCCGAATTCAGAAGAGCTAGGTTATCTGTTGATATTCCGCGAACATTTTGATGCTCTCAGCTACCTCAATACCCACGCAAGGGAATTAGCTGACCGCTTTGCTGTGGAATCTCTTCCTGGTTCGCAGCTGGGAAGTTTACTGAAGCGTTGGGGTTTTAGTGGTTTGGCTGTCGTTTCCGATCCGTTGGTACCCAAAATTGAATTTTTACAGCAAACTTAGGCAAACCTCGATCCCAACCTTAGGCGATCGCTAAGTATATAAATAAATACCCCCTCACCTTCTGATTATGGGCTTGGGGGGAGTATAGAGTTTCGTTGTCTATATAGCTTCGGTATAAAACTTGATATCCTGATTATATAATTTGGGCCGAAGTTTTGACCAGGCAAGAAATTATAATTTACAGTATTTTTACAGTTTCTTTATCCCTACTTTATGTCAACAAATTATTTAACAATTCTAATATCATAACAATTACATAACTTACTCTAATTTTCAACCTGAGAAATACTGTAAAAAATATGAAATTCCGGATTGTCGCTGCTGTCACCACCTTATTAGCTTGTGTTGGATTTACAGAGCAGGCTTTTGCCTTCAATCAACTGGACGTAGACCAATTGAAAGCATCAGGTGCTTGTCCCAGGTGCGATTTAAGTGGTGCTGATTTGACTAAAATTAATCTGACTGGAGCAAATTTACGAGAAGCTAACCTCAAGGCGGCTATTTTATCTGGTGCTAATCTCGTGAATGCCGATCTTACAAGTGCAAATCTGGAAGGTGCAACATTAACTGGAGCGAATTTGACGGCTGCTACCTTGACAGGGGCACTTTTAAAAGGAGCATCCCTAGAAAATGCAAATTTGAGTTTTGCTGGTTTGATTGGCGCCAATCTCGAAGGCAATGCTTGCAACTTTGTTTTTGCTTTTGTAATCATGTCGGTCATAATATCCTCAATATCTTCTGACCTATGAAGTTCACCCCTCATTACCTTGAAC
>JANZYY010000622.1 GCA_026419705.1 Fischerella sp. | reverse complement strand
CTGGATGTCAACTGCTCTTACTGTAGCGATCCCCGAGAGCCTTTTTATCTGTCTTAAGGATGGCTAGCTCAGGGATGATGACACTAAGCGATCGCGCCCTCAAGAATTTTGGGATTACCAAACCAAAACTGGAAGATTTTTTTGTGCGATCGTTGAACCTATTTGTCGATCGCATTAGTTGTGAAGAATTTGTAGTCAGCACTTCAGCCGCCATCTTTAACGCGACGAACCACTACACCACTCTAAATATCCTCAAATAATTTACTATCCCATAGGTAGTCACAGAGTTGGATGAATGACTTCTGGAACCTACCCGGCGCTGAACTTATCTACCATCTTCATGATGGCAGAAGCCTGGATACCTTTTTTGAAAGCATATTCGCTGTTAGTGTAGCCCCACCAGTCCCAGCAACCTTTCGGATTCTTGAGTCTCATCCGATGAGCTTGGGGATACAGCACAACTATATTGTTGCTATCAGCCCACTGATTGTAACCAGTGTGAATGTAATATTCGTCGCCAATATCCTCATACGACTGTTCGCAGCCGTGGAGGGCGATATGCAGCCTGCAAGGCTCACCGTTAGCACAAGCTTGAGGTATGTAGGCATAACCTTTTTTGGCCATACCGTAGGCGTTGGGATTATCTATAAACTCGTTTTGGTTGAATTCGACTAACTGACCGCTGAGAGTCCTTGTCGGTGGGTTTAATTTGCCAAGCAAGTGTCTCAGGATGTCTCCAGCTTGGTCGTAGTCACAATCGTTAATAAAGGGCGACTGGCTAAGACCACACTCTCCTCCCCAATCGCGAGTAATAAAGCCATGTCCAGCCGGAACGTTCTTAATGTATTCAATCTTGTTGTTCGGAACGCCGAGGGCTTGATAATATTGCTTGGTAGCATCCATCACCGGAGTAAAGACAATGCGATCCAGAGCACCACTGAAGAGGTAGACGCTGTCGTCCTTCAAGTTAGATATGGGATCGATCTTGTCTTGATGGGAGAACTGCTGTGCGATCGCCGCCAGCTCCTCTCCGTTCGGCGGCTTAATTGGACCAGCAATTGGAACCGGTTTCATGCAGGTAGTTAAGGCCGTTGTTAAGTTGTTCTGAGCGCAGTAGAAAGGACCACCAGCAACCACACCAGCACCTTGGATGTGGTTTGAGAAGGCTGTATGCATCTGCACTGCCATAAATCCGCCTGATGATAGACCAGAAACGGTAATGTTGTTCTTACTAATGTTGAGTGAGGGCGGTTCTTGTGNTTTGACAGGTTGCACAAGTGCCAACAACCAGCTTAGCGCCGCTGTAAGGATAACTAGGAGGACAAGGCGAGATATGGCTTTCAGACTTTGCAGAAAAGTATTTACTACTTCATGAACCATTACTGAGTTTTTTTAGTTTTATAAAAAACAATTTCAGCGAGTGTAAAAGCAATTTGAAAAAAGAATGGAACACATAGAAAGGAGATCCCTGAAGGTGCCATCACACCAGGTCGGTTGATCTGCACTTAAACGTATTTTGGAAATAACCCGTTGGTAGTTTTGCTAGTTGTTTTGCCTGCCACTAAGAAATAAATTTATTGGCTCAGGGCGAAAGTTTGCGATTAGCTTATACAGTTTCACGTTCATCACGATACATAAAATCCTGACCAGACGTGCCATGGCATGTCTCTACAATTCAATATATCTTTAGAATCTGTTTTAACAGAATGCGTACTATGGGTATGGAATTTCAGTACCAGTGTCATCAGAATGAGGTTTAAGTCTGAGTTTACGAAGAATGCTAGAAGCTTTTTAAGCTTGATATATCAATGTAATTTCTGCATGTAATTATTATCATAGATAATGATAATGTATCTCACAACTTTTTGAAAATCTTTTGTTTACCTAGTTTTTAACATGAAAACTTATGGCAATCGCAGTTACAAATAGATAGTGGTTATTTCTGGCTATATTTAGCACTTGGCACAGCAAAAGCGGCAAGTAAATCAAGATTGTAATTTAGATAATTTAGAGCTTGAAAAACCAAATTAAATGATGTATGTTAGGGGTAGCTCGTACAATGTGCAATCTCCGTGAATTTATTCCTTTAGATAGAAGAAAAAATTAACTGATTGAGATCAAGAGCACAGTAAATAACAAGGTGCCTTGCAGCAGTCCCAAATACTAGGAGGCAGCAGTCCACCATCTTCGTTATCAACTTCAACCTAGTAGCTTGTAGGGCGTAGACGCCCAGAGAGCGGCTTCAAGGGAGAATAGCCCTTCCTGCAGGGTATAGGGCAAGATGTAAATAACCCTGAAATAATTTTTTTATTCCTTTAGATAGAAGAGAAAACTAATTTATTAGCTCAAGATTTTTCTGGAGGGAGATAAAAAACAGTCGTGGGAGAGAAATAGCTGTTTAGTAGTATTCGTTTAACAAAGAGAACGCAACTCAAGTTTTTCCTTTAGTAATTGAATAAAAAAGCCCCCCACAATCAACTTATTCAGGGGCTTTTCGATACTCAGAATTGTGCGAATCAGCAAGTTATTTCATAATATTGTCATTTCTTGACAGCCATACTCTCAAAAAAGAGAACTGCCATGAATGTCGTCAAACAAAGCAAACTTGCTACAACCAAGGTGGTTCTTTTGTGTTTACCACCAGCTACGTAAGAACTTGAAATAGCCTTCCAAAAATTGCTTCTGAATGTCCACAGACATACGGGTTAACTGAGCTTGCAATTCCAGATAATTGCTGGCTAGATTTTCTTGAAACTCCAAACTTTTATTGATATTTTCACGAAAATTGGAAACGCTGTAGTTTTGCATGCTTGGTGTCATAGACATCCAATTCTCGAAAGTCGCTCTTTGCAGATCGCTGATTTGTCTAAAGTATCGTTCAAAAGTATTGTACCAATCCATTTTTTGCTCCTTTTACTTATAAGCTTTATACATAGATTATGCTAAAAAATTTTGTTTTTAATTATTGAATTACATAATTTAATTATTAAAAATTAGCATTAATTTTAATGTATAAAGATAAGGGGGAAATATGAACAAATTCCATCAGATTTGCACAGGAGCAAGATAATGCAACAAGCTTATATTGTCTCAGCAGTACGCACGCCATTCGGTCGCTTCGGAGGAGTGCTTGCAGATTTTTCTCCAGTAGACTTAGGTGCAATATCTATGCGTGCTGCACTACAACGAGCCGGAATATCTGGGGAATTCATAGAC
>JANZYY010000062.1 GCA_026419705.1 Fischerella sp. | reverse complement strand
CCCTGATAGTAACTACCATTAACTAGTTTTGCACCATCTTCTTTGCCACCAGGATGCAAAGGAGAGTAGAGAGCAAAACCGCCAGCTGCGTCAATATCAGCAGTTGAGAAAGACTGCACAAGCGTATTGCCATTATAGAAAGAGTAAATGTTATTTTGATGAGCAGCACCCCAGTTAATACCGAAGTAGTTTAGATAATTAGCCAGTTCAATGACGACATCTTTACCTTGGAACACAGCTAGATAGTTGGAGTTGTTTTTCTCTCCATTTGGACCAACAGGCGCCCACATATCTGCTCGAACACTGCTTCCACCCTCACCAACGAATGAGTACTTAGCAAATCCATCAGTTGGTACACTACCTGAATTGAAATCAACAGTTACCACACCTGGTTTTTTGGAAAATTCAGAAAATGCACCTTGATTGGTTTCTCCATTCAGACCTGTAGTACCTGTTGTTACCTTAAAGGTAATAGCGTGTGCTGAATTTGCATAAGTGAGTGTAGCAAGAACAGATAAAGCAGCAGTCAAAACAGTCTTTCTTGAAAACAGCATATTTAAACTCCGAACTGTCTGTATGATTAAGCCGATTATCTGCTACTTTTTTGACTAGATCAGGAGGATAATTACTGATTTTTGGCAGGGCTTGTCAAATGACTGATATTGAACCGGAAAATGCTCAAAATCAGTGGTTTCACCTTCAAAAAAGTAAAGAAAACTCGCGTATTTCAAGTAAACTTTAAAAAGTTTTAGGTAAGTGAGTTTACATGTATTTGGTTCGTGCTGAGCTTAAACAGTTTCTGAATTTTTGATTAAAAAAAGATAGTTCTTTATGAAGAATTTTGACAAAAATATCATCAGTTCAGAGGTTGAAATGAGTAATACCCAACAACATCACAACATAATCAAACCCAGCCGCACACCAACAGTCACAGCTTCAGTACGTGTTGAGACACCCAGTTTTTGAAAGATAGAAGAGACGTGAAATTTAACAGTATGCTCAGAGATGTGCAAGCGTTTGGCGATCGCCTTATTACTTAGCCCAGAACTTAGCATGTCTAAAACTTCGATTTCTCGCGGTGTCAATGCTTGCACTGGGTTGAGTAAGGCTGGATTTGATGCACTCAACTCTGACAGATTCAGCAAATATTCAATCGCATCGGGATGCAAAACTACTAATCCAGAAGCTACCGCCTCAACAGCAGCAATAATTTCTGACTCTGTGCAGACATTCAATAATACACCTCGTACACCAGCACGCAGCGCTGCTTCTAGGTCAATACTCTTACTTTCATCAACAATAACGATGATTGCAGTTGGATATTGCTGCTTCCACTCTATATCTTGAGGATGACCGCTTAAATCTAGCAGTACCACATCAGGCTGCAATTGGGTAATTTCCGTAGAAAGTACATCTAAGTTTGAACTACTACCCGCTATAACTAGCCTGGGATCGCTTGTCAATACAGCAAATAACCCTGCCCGTATTACAGAGGAAGCAGCAACAACCAGCACGCGAATCATGTCAACCCCAACTGCAAACGACAGCGATCGCCCAGAAACCGCTTTACTCTGGAAATGGGAATTGCTACAGGCAAACCATAAGCAATCATGGTATTAATACCCACAACTCGACCGATTATTCCTGGCTGGGCCGTTCGCCGACTGCGATCGCTAACTCAACTAAAGCGCCACCCCGCACAACCTGCGCTTTTACAGTTTTGCCAACGCGATCGCCACTATTTAATAGCGCCAACACGTCACCTGTATCGCTGACAGGAACGTCGTCTAAAGATACCAACACATCTCCAAGTAAAACACCTGCATTTTCCGCCGGGCTATTTGCTTCTACATTGACTACTATTACTCCAGTAGCAGAAGTTAAATGGAGCGCCGCTTTCAGATTTTTGGGTAAGCGTACGGGTTGCATTCCTACACCCAAATAACCTCTGGTAATGCGTCCTTTTGCTAGTAATTGATCGAGCACCCGATTTATCGTCGCAGCAGGGATAGTCAATGCAGTACCGCGCCGTCCCGATGTATTCATGCCTACCACGGAACCAGCAGCGTCTACAAGGGGACCACCAACAAAGCCAGGATAAAGTGTAATATCTGGGCGAATAAACTGGTCAATATTACCGCCGCTCATACTCCGCCAAGCACCGCGAATCACACTTATTGCACCCATAGCGGCCATTAAATTACCATCGTTTCCTCTGGCGATCGCAACTACCAAATGACCAACCTTTAAGGAATTTGCATCGCCAATTTTCGCAACTGGTAATTCTACAGCTTGTAGATTAAGAACGGCTACATCTGTGCTAGGGTCGCGACCTAGTAGATTGGCTGATACTATGCGACTATCCGGCAAAGTGACGGTAATATCCTCAGAGCGCCCAAGATTTTCATCGGAAGTAATAATGATACCAGACCGCCAGTGGATACCGCTTGTGGACATACGAGTGTGAGAGTCAATAGAAACAACAGTAGTTCCCACCTCCTCTACGACATCAGCCAAATTTTGGGAAAGCGCCATTAATGAGGACATAGAATTTCTCCGAAGGTTTGTTAGTAGTTAGTAGTTAGTGGTTAGTAGTTAGTGGTGTTTGGGAAAGCAATCAAACAACTACCAACTATCAACAAAGAACAAATTTCAATCACCAACTAATCTCATAGTGGCGTTTTATCTGCACAGATAACATCGGAAAAATGGGGAGAATTCACCCTAGACAAATGGCTAGTGGTCTATCGCATTAATTATGAGAGGTTTGTAGTGAGCGATTTCTCGCTCAATTTCAAGGGCTAGAGCCGCTAACTACGAACTTTCACAACTTATCAAAATTAATGGGACAGACTACTAGGAAAGTAAAGGATATGATTTATGGAAACGCGACAAATAGCCTTTACTAAAGCTAACTAAATATTCTGTTAAATTGCTTTTGAATACCCACAAACGCCAGGGAAAATAAGGCATATATTGCACTCGCCATAATTGCTACAACTGCACAAGCAGCTAAAACCCCTAAAACTATCACCACCCCATCTTGCTCAATCAAGCCCAAACAAAGAGCAACTATAACAATGGCAGGTGGGAGATTACCGAAGGGAATTGGTAGTGCAATGATAATAGCAAGGATAAGAAAAATTAATGCGATAAAGCGTTGTGCTAGAGGTGAAGCGACTAATTTCCAGCGCGGACGAATTATACGCTCAAATCTTTCTAGGATCAGCAAAATTTTATGAATAAGCTTCTCAAAATCCTTACGTTTTAACGAGCGATTAGCTATCCATCTAGGTAAAAAAGGCTTAGATAAACCCAAGAATAACTGTCCTGCAACTATGATTAAAGGAATACCGATAATGGCAGAAACTCCAGCTATAGGCAGTGGTAAAGCTTCTGGTAATGCACAAATAAGTAAGACTGGGGCAAAAGAGCGATCGCCCAAAGCGTTAACAAAATCTTTGAGGTAGATACGTTCTCCAGAATGCTGTTCTAAGAAATCTCGCAGTAACTTGGATGTTTGTAATTCTTTTGATCGACCTTTTGGCATATGGGATGTACAAACGTGCCATGGCACGTTTCGACTTCGTAATTTAGCCTGCAATCGGTATAATTCAGTTCAACAACTCAAGAACAATTGGGCGATCGCGCGTTCGTTATGTCTGAACGGAAGATACATCTTGCTGTCGTGGCGAGTGAGTATCGGCATCATTTCCGCTAATAATTGCTTGCAACAGATTCTGAATGAAAAATAAAAAAGTTGCAACTACCAACAGCAACATTAAGCTTGCCAAAGCCGCAAAGGGGTATAGAATTAACAGTAGTAAAAATACAAGTAAGAAGGTAGTTAATAGTGTATTTTTCATTTTTTACCTGATTTAAAGTTTATATTTTAAATTTCAACAATCTACTAGTAAGGTCTACCATATCCAAAGAAGGAATTATTTATCTTGCTTTGGTAGTAACAATCAGTATCAGTTGGAGTTAACTAATAAATTAGTAGTTCGTATTGGTAAAAGGGGTAATGTCCCACAACCTAGCCTTTCAAAAGTAACAACCGGGACGAATCCGATCGCCTGTACTGTATTTGTATTAGAGTTTTTGGGAAATGGTATGAGAGTAGGAATAATTTCAAGAACTAGCGCTGCTTTAAATAGCTACAACAGTCAGTGTTATCCCATATGGTATTAACAACTCTGTGTTGCTTATACTCGTAGAACATTAAAATCTCCAACTGAGTATGAAACTATGCCACGCATCTTTGACAATATTGATTTACAACTGCTACCGATTTTGCGAGAAACTCTCAAAGTCTCTTATCGGGCGGATTTTTGCGTTGGCTACTTCAATCTTAGAGGTTGGCGGAAAATAGATGATTTAATTGAACAGTATGTTGGCGGCGACAAAGCTTGTTGTCGTCTGCTGATTGGGATGCAAAGTCGCGAGAGTGATGAAATCCATGCAGCTTTTACCCTTGGCGCTGGTGACGGGCGGATTGATAACAGTGCGATCGCGCGGCTGAAAAAAAGGATGGCGGCTGAGTTTCGCCAGCAGTTAACTATCGGTGCGCCTACGAATCAAGATGAAGCAGGGTTGCGACGGTTAAGCCAGCAGCTAAAAACCAAGAAACTAATTATTAAACTGTTTCTGCGTCACCCCCTCCACGCGAAGTTGTATCTTGTACACCGACAAGATCCAAATGCACCAATAGTCGGATTTTTGGGTAGTAGTAACCTGACTTTGCCGGGACTGGCGAAACAAGGGGAATTGAATGTTGATATTTTAGACCACGATGCTTGTAATAAACTACAAAAATGGTTTAATGACCGTTGGCAAGAATACGGTTGTGTAGATATTTCCCAAGAACTAGCGGAAATTATTGATGAGAGTTGGGCGAGGGAAGAATTAATTTCGCCTTACCACATTTACTTAAAGATTGCTTATCATTTGTCGCACGAGGCGATCGCTGGACTTTCAGAATTCCGTATTCCCCGTGAATTTAGCAATTTGTTTGATTTCCAAAAAGCAGCAGTACAACTAGCAGCGCGCCATGTCACCAGACGTGGCGGCGTGTTGGTGGGAGATGTGGTTGGTTTAGGTAAAACCTTAGTGGGAACTGCTCTTGCGAAAATATTACAGGAAGATTGTTTTTTAGAAACCTTGATTATTTGCCCAAAAAACTTGGTGCAAATGTGGCAGGAATATGTCGATAACTATAAATTATATGCAAGAGTCTTGCCGATTAGTAAAGTACTTTCAGAGTTACCAAAGCTACGTCGTTACCGAGTAGTGTTAATAGATGAAAGTCACAATTTACGTAACCGGGAAGGTAAGAGATATAGAGCGATCGCAGAATATATTACTGCCAACGAAAGTAAATGTATTTTACTTTCTGCTACACCTTATAACAAAACCTATCTTGACCTTTCTTCCCAATTAAGATTATTTGTGTCAGAAGACCAGGATTTGGGGTTTCGACCAGAAGCTTTAATCAATGAACTAGGAGAATTAGAGTTTACTAGAAAGTATCAATGTTCTGTACGTTCTTTAGCGGCTTTTGAAAAAAGCGAACATCCCGACGACTGGCGAGAATTGATGAAACGCTACATGGTACGGCGGACGCGATCGTTTATTAAAGATAATTATGCCCACATAGATGCAACTGGACGTAAATATTTAGAATTTTCTGATGGGAGTCGCTCTTATTTCCCAGACCGCATACCTCGGACTATCAAATTTACTTTAAAAGATTCTGAAACTGACCTTTTTTCTCGCCTTTATTCGGAGTCAATCGTAGAGATAATTAATCAACTGCATCTACCTCGTTATGGGTTAGGAAATTACATTGTCACCAAACCAAAACAACCACCCAATCAGACAGAACAACGCCAACTGAATGCATTATTTCGGGGTGGACGTAGGTTAATGGGATTTTCTCGCACCAATTTATTTAAACGTTTAGAAAGTAGTGGAATTGCTTTTATCCAATCAATTGAACGCCATATTTTACGAAATTTTATTTATTTATATGCTCTAGAACAGGGACTTGATATTCCTATCGGGACTCAAGATGCGGAGTTATTAGACACAAGTAATAACGATGAAGATGCTGATTCGGTTGCAGCAACTTTGTTTGATACAGAAACCGAAGATGATGTTGATGAATCCTCCGTACAAAAGGAAACAGAGCGAGGAAACTTCACAGAAAAAAGTTTCCGCCAAAAAGCAGAGTTAATTTACACTGAATACGCAAGCCGATATCAACGGCGATTTAAGTGGTTGCGTTCTACACTATTTGATATTAAAAAATTAAAACGGGATTTATTGGCGGATGCTCAAGCACTGATCGATGTGTTGCAAAACTGTGGCGAGTGGAATCCTCAAGCAGATAAAAAACTTGCGGCTTTGGTTGAATTGCTAACAAAAACGCACCCAAAAGATAAGATATTAATTTTTACCCAATTTGCCGATACGGTACGTTATCTGACTGAGAATTTACAGGCGAGAAATATTACTCATGTTGCAGGGGTGACAGGTCAATCAAAAGACCCTACGGAACTGACGGGAAGGTTTAGTCCCGTGAGTAATGGAAAACGCGATCGCATCACCCCTTCTCAGGAATTACGTATCTTAATTGCTACCGACGTTCTCAGTGAAGGTCACAATCTGCAAGACTGTGCAATTATCATCAATTGGGATTTACCCTGGGCGATTATTAGGCTGATCCAAAGGGCGGGACGGGTAGACCGGATTGGACAAAATGCCGAAAAAATTCTCTGTTATTCTTTCTTACCAGCAGAGGGAGTAGAACGCATTATTAATTTGCGGGGGCGATTGCGCCAGCGACTCCGAGAAAATGCGGAGGTAGTGGGAACCGATGAAGCATTTTTTGAAGACGACGACGCGCAGGTAATTCTCGACCTCTACAATGAAAAATCCGGGATTTTGGATGGTGAAGAGGATACGGAAGTAGACTTAACTTCGGAAGCATTTCAAATTTGGAAAAAAGCCACGGATGATAATCCAGCTTTGAAAAAGATGATTGAAGAAATGCCAAATGTGGTTTATTCTACCCGCGCCCATACTCCCCAAGCTTTGCAACCAGAGGGGGTATTACTTTATATGAAAACCACCGAGGGTAATGATTCTTTAATTTATGTTGATCGTGAAGGAAATAGTGTCACTCAGTCGCAATTAGCAGTTTTAAAAATGGCGGCGTGTGAAGAATCTACCCCCGCCATTCCCAGAGACAAACAGCATCATGAATTAGTGAAAAAAGGTGCGGAACTGATTGCAGAAGAAGAAAAAAATACAGGCGGTCAATTGGGAAGACCATCAGGTGCAAGATTCCGCACCTATGAACGATTAAAAAATTATGTTCAGGAAATGAAGGGGACGTTATTTGTTACTGATGAATTGCTAAAAGCAATTGATGATATTTATCGTTACCCACTAAGACAGTCAGCCATTGATACTTTAAATCGGCAAATCAGAAGCGGTATTAGTAACCAGCAATTGGCAGAATTAGTAGTAGCCCTGCGAATGGATGACCGTTTGTGTATTGTCAGTGAAGAAGTAGAGAAACGGGAACCTCAAATTATTTGTTCGTTGGGATTATTTCAGGAGTAATGACTTATGGCACTATCAAATCAATTATCTTCAAACCTTTCTCAAAAATGACTACAAATGCCCTTGGTTGGTAGTGAGTACTTAAGTACTCACTACGAACTATGCGTTGTTCTATTTTTGAGAATTGGTATTAGTGGTTCAAGATTTTTTCACCACCAAGGCACAAAGTCACCAAGTAAACTTATATTTGCGTATTTACAATTAATACCGTTCCTCCAAAAAATGACTACAAATGCCCTTGGTTGGTAGTGAGTACTTAAGTACTCACTACGAACTATGCGTTGTTCTATTTTTGAGAATTGGCATAAGTGCCATTTTAAGTACAAGCACTGAGCCGTATTTGTAATAAAAGCGATTATTACAGATACAGAGCGATCGCTGCTTTATAAAGTTATTACATTTTGAATCTTTAAATAAATGGTTTTAGCTCCAGGCTGCAAGTCTGTGGGAGCGAGTTTGTCATGCTCAGATCTTGGGCTTCTACTGCGTAGGATTAATGCGTATACTATGGCACTCAATTTTCAAAGAACACGGGATTTACTCTATAACTTCCAGTTTGAAGATTTGTTTATAGAAGAGTTAGGTTGGTCACAACCGACACGTAAAAAGCCTGTTCTGTTGGAGATTGAGGACAAAACCTATGAATACCAGCCTATTGCTGAGAGTTTTGGTGTAGCTGTTTTTGAAGTCACCGCAGCAGATGGCGCTATTCCAGAAGCAAAAATTCGCGCTGCTATTCACCAAGAGGTTACTAAATTAAAAGCTGAAAATCTACTAATTTTTATTGATAATCAACGCACTCGCAGTCTTTGGTATTGGGTAAAGCGAGAATGTAGAGACGCGAAATTACGCGTCTTTACACGTGACCATTTGTATGTAAAGGGTCAACCGGGAGATTTATTTTTAAGTAAACTGGCTTCTCTCGTCATTGATATCACTGAACTGGAGGATGATAGTTTATCAGTCGTAAAAATTGCTTATCGACTGCAAAAAGCTTTTGATGTTGAGCGGGTAACTAAACAGTTTTATAAGGAATTTCAAGAGCAGCATCAGCAGTTTTTAGGATACGTTCAAGGGATTAATAATGCTCATGACCGACGTTGGTATACATCGGTACTTCTCAACCGCATGATGTTTGTTTATTTTCTCCAACGTAAGGGTTTTATTGATAATGGTGATTTAGATTATCTGCAAAATAAACTTGCAGAAAGTAAGCAACGAGGTAAAAATCGCTTTTATAGTGAATTTCTGCAAGCGTTATTTTTTGAAAGTTTTGCTAAACCAGATTCTGACCGGGATGCATCTGTACAAGCATTGGTAGGAAATGTTAAATATCTCAATGGGGGATTATTTTTAAAGCACAGAATTGAGCAAGAATATGATATTGACATAGCTGATGAGGCATTTGAACAAGTTCTCGATTTATTTGCTCGTTATTCTTGGAACTTGGATGATACACCAGAGGGTAAGGATGATGAAATTAACCCTGATGTTTTAGGGTACATTTTTGAGAAATACATTAACCAAAAAGCGTTTGGCGCTTACTATACCAGACCGCAGATAACTGAATATCTTTGCGACAGAACGATTCACAAGTTAATTGTAGATCGTGTAAATGAGTCTATTTCAGACAAGTATAAACCATTTGAAGATATTAACGAACTGTTCCTCAAACTGGATGCAAATATTTGTCGTCTACTAATTAAAGATATTCTCCCCAATTTATCAATTCTTGACCCGGCTTGCGGTTCTGGTGCTTTTCTCATTGCTGGATTAAAAACATTAATTCAAGTTTATAGTGCAGTGATTGGCACAATTGATTTAATGGGAGATGCAAACTTAAAAAAGGAACTTGCAGAGATAAGAAATTTACATAAATCGCTATCTTATTATATTAAAAAGCGGATTGTCACTGACAACCTTTATGGTGTTGACATCATGGAGGAAGCGACGGAAATTGCTAAACTACGTCTTTTCTTGGCATTGGTTTCTTCTGCTCATGATGTTGATGAATTAGAACCGCTACCTAATATTGACTTTAATATTATGGCGGGGAATTCGCTGATTGGGTTAATTAGAGTAGATGAAACTGCATTTGATACGGTAGGAAACACGAAACAAGGTAATTTATTACAGGCGCTAGCTGCTGCTAATTACAAGGCGATTTTAGAAGATAAAAATAAGTCAATTGAACTTTACAAAAAACACGCTTTTATTCCTGGGGAGGAAAAGTTAGCTGGTGGTGATCAAGGAACCCATCAAGATACAAGGTTGCTAAATCTGCGACGACACATTGAAAAACTCAACCAGGAATCGCAAGAGAAGCTAAATCTTTTGTTGTTGGATGAGTTTAGTCAGCGTTTGGGGATTAAATATGAAGAAGTGCAGTTAACTGGGAAGTCAAAGAAGCGTGTTTTGACTGTTCAGGATATTGCAGCCTTGAAGCCTTTTCACTGGGGTTATCACTTTGATAAGGTGTTAGAACGGGGTGGTTTCGATGCGATTATTACTAATCCACCGTGGGAGATATTTAAGCCACAAGCTAAAGAGTTCTTCGCACAACATAATGAACTTGTGACGAAGAACAAAATGGATATCAAGACTTTTGAGAAAGAACAGCAGAAACTTTTACAAAATCCGGAAATTGCAAAAGCTTGGTTAGAATATCAGAGCCAATATCCTTACGTCAGTGCTTATTATCGCTCGTCGGTCGACTATAAAAATCAGATTTCTATTGTTAACGGTAAAAAAGCTGGTACAGATATTAATCTCTATAAATTATTTGTCGAACGCTGTTTTCATTTACTGCGTGATGATGGTGAGTGTGGAATTGTTGTTCCTAGTGGTATCTATACTGATTTAGGAACTAAGCAACTGCGAGAAATGTTGTTTAGTCAAACAAAGGTCACTGGATTATTTTGTCTGGAGAATCGTAAAGAAGTTTTTGAAGGTGTTGATAGCCGTTTCAAAATAGTTGTCCTTACCTTTGCTAAAGGTGGTACAACGGTGGAGTTTCCATCTGCTTTTATGCAGCATGATGTACAGGAATTAACAAGATTTCCGAGTCAAGAAAGTTTGCGGATAAGTTTTGATATGGTGCGGAAACTCTCACCGGATTCGCTTTCGGTGATGGAGTTTAAGAATGAGATGGATATCCGCATTGCGGAGAAAATGCTCAAGTTTCCTTTGTTGGGGGAAAAGATTGATGGTAAGTGGAATTTAGTTTTGTGCAATGAATTTCACATGACTAATGATAGTCATTTATTTAAGCAACAGCCAGGTAAAGGAAGGCTACCGCTTTATGAAGGTAAGATGATTCATCAGTTTACTCATCAATGGGGACAAGCGAAATATTGGATTGATGAACAGGAGGGTAGAAAAGCTTTATTAGGAAAGAATGGAAGCGATAACGGTCAGAAGTTAGATTATCAAAGTTATCGTTTAGGGTTTAGAGATGTAGCACGAAATACGGATATTCGTACAATGATTTCGGGGATTATCCCGTCTAACGTTTTTGCAGGTAACACACTAATTGTCTCAGAACCATTTAGCAATCAAAAGGAATTATTATTTACCTGCGCTGTACTAAATAGCTTTGCTTGCGATTTTATAATCCGCCAAAAAGTGACAGCGCATTGCAATATGTTCTATATTTACCAACTACCAGTCCCCCGCCTAAAAGAAGGCGATCGCTATTTCTCTGACATCGTACAACGCGCCGCCAAACTCATCTGCACCACCCCAGAATTTGACGAACTGGCGCAAGAGACGTTAAATTTAACGTCTCTACAATGTGGCGTTACCGAGGAAAGCGATCGCGCTAAACTCCGCGCCGAACTCGACGGAATGATAGCGCACCTCTACAACTTAACGGAAGCAGAATTTACTTACATTCTCAGTACATTTCCCCTTGTTCCTGAGCGAGTCAAACAAGATGCATTAGCAGCTTATCGCACCTTCGCCCCATAACAGAAAGACTCAGAAATAGCCGCATTAATTCAGTAGAGACGTTAAGTTTAACGTCTCTACAATGTCTATTTGTCGCATTATTTTTTCAAAATACATTATTAACATAACTTAACATTTGTGTTAAGTTTAGGGTAACTTGTTGAAAAACCGTTAGTTTTGACTAAGTACAACATCGCACAAATTCGTAACGAATTAAATGTAGAAAGACTCTGCGTCCCTCTGCGTTTAAAAAGTTACGATTTTATGCAAAGCAGTACTAAGTAAACCGAGAGTTATCTAGCGTCCCTGTTCAAACACTAATACTTAAAGTTGATGTGCGATCAAAAACAGGGCTTACTCGGTTGAATGAAAGTGTTGACTGACTACCGTTGCAACTGAATAAAGATGAAATTTTGGCGTGAAACTACTGCTGTCACTCAGCGTATTTTAATAGAACTATTGCGGCGAAAACGCAGCCTGATTCTTTGGACGATTTTCCCTGTTTCTGTACTGTTGATCAATGGGTTTATTTTGGCAGAGAGCCTACAACTATCAATAGAACGGGGTTTTGAATATGCTGCTCCTTCAACATTGGTGGGAGCAGCGCTGTTTTTTAGTTGTTTGGGTGGTAGTGTTGCGACTGTGGTCTCAGAAAGAGAACAACAAACCCTCAAGCGCTTGTTTATTTCTCCTTTAAGTGGTACATCCTATTTTCTGGGAATTTTTTTCGCTCATAGCTGCATTGGCTTTGGACAGACATTGCTTATTTATACTATTGCTGCATTTTGGGGTGCAACATTCGAGGGTTCTATGTTTTTGGGTGCAATCATTATTTTCCTGAGCATTATTGCTTACGTTGGTCTAGGCTTTATTTTAGGTACACAACTGGCTCGTCGTACTGAAGATGTTAACTCTCTAGTTGCTGCTTTTGGAGTTCCTTTATTAATTTTGGGCGGAGCTTTTTTCCCTACTACTTTTTTACCTGAATCACTACTTGATATTGCCAAAATCAATCCTATTTATCACATGAACGAAGCGCTTGTAGCAGTATCTTTCCAGGGGAACAACATACAAGATATTACGTCTCATTTTCAGTTTTTATCAGGGTTTGCTTTCACAATGTTTTTGGGTGGTTGGTTTTCTTATCGAAGAATGTTGATAGTAGAAAGAAAACTTTAAAATTCTTCCTCCTCTTGTGGACGAGGAATTGGGTAATGGGTAATGGGAATAAAACTGGATTTTTCCAAAAAGTTTACTATTTGGTGCGACTAAATGTAAGTAAGTAGGTGAGAAAAATCAAACTATGTATTAGATCGTAGTAAGCGCTACTCTGTGAAAAGTCACTCCGCGTCAACAGCGCTGAAGTGCTTACTACATACCTTTAATTAAGTAGGACAGCGTAATTAATTAAAGGTTTGTAATGAGGACTTTAGTCCTCAAAAAAGGGCTAGAGCAACTTACTACAAACTTATTTCAATAATTCTGCGTTACTTAACATAGTTTGATTTATTTCCGCCGACTTACTTAAGTAATGTAATTACTAATAATATCAAAAATATGCTGCACATAGAAAATCTCAATAAGTCTTTTGGTAACAGAAAAGTTCTTCAGGATTTAACGCTGTGCGTTGAGCCTGGAGAAATTTATGGTTTACTGGGTGCAAATGGGGCAGGAAAAACTACAACAATAAATATTATTTGTAACTTGTTAAAAGCTGATAGCGGAATAGTAAAAATTAATCATCAACCAGTTTCAGAAGCAACAAAACAAATAATTGGTATTGCACCACAAGAAAATTTGTTGTATAAAAGTTTATCTTGTGAAGAAAATCTCAAGTTTTTTGCCAAAATTTACGGTTTAGATCGGGTCAAACGACGACAGCGAATCAAAGCTACTCTAGAGGCTGTAAATTTATTAGATAGGGCTAAATGTCCAGTAGAAACACTGAGCGGTGGGATGCAGCGGCGGTTGAATATAGCAGTTGCTTTGGTACATCAGCCGAAATTAGTGATTTTGGATGAGCCGACTACAGGCTTAGACATTGAGGCGCGATATGAAATTTGGGAGTTGATCAAACAACTGAAAAATCAGGGAATGACGATTTTATTAACTACTCACTTATTGGATGAAGCTGAGCGTTTGTGTAGCAGAATTGGTATTCTAAAAAATGGTCGCATTCTCGCTGAAGGTAATATAGAACAATTGCGTACTCGCATCCCTGCCAAAGAAATTCTTGTGGTGCAGACTAAAGAAGAGGAAAAAGCGATCGCACTAGCGATTGAATGTGGTTTTACACCTCGGCGTTATGGTAACGATCTGGCTTTTTGGTTAGTGGAACACTTGGAATTCAAGGATATTATCGCACGCTTTGATGGCATTGCCATTGATTCAATTTCACGGCAACCTGTTAGGTTAGAGCATATTTATCTTGAGTTGACGCAAAAATGTTAGTGGTTGGTGGTTGGTGGTTGGTTCCAAATAACAAACACCTAACAACAACCAACACACAACAATTTATTACTGACTGTTAGAATTTTTTTCTGGAGTGTCTTGAGAAAATTGCATGTGAATGGTTTTAGCTTGCTTGCTATCAGCAGCAACAGCAGTCATCACATAGTTAATCAAACTGTGTGTAAAGGGAATGCGCAAATGGAAAGTACCATCAGGTTTGAGTTTAATAGAACGATCGCCAACAGTTACGGTTGAACCTGGTTCGGTGGCTCCGTGAATAATTAGCTCAGCATCAGCTACAAACCAGAAATCTTTCTCGGGACGGTTGAAAACGCGAGCAATTTCTGAGCGTGCTATTAACAACCAACGACTATCTTCTGTGGTATAGCCAATTTCCGCCATGTAGTTGCGATCGCCTGCTGGAATAGCTACATAGCGATCGTTTGTTGTCTCTTCGCATTCATACTGCTGTACCAGTACGGGAGTTTGATAACTTAGGTCAATGTCGGTGACATCATAAATTCGTAACGCAAATTGAGAACCGCCTTGTTGTCGCAGCGCTTTCTTCGCAGCATCAGAGACTTGCCAATAAACATAGGCCCATTTGGGAGTGCG
>JANZYY010000621.1 GCA_026419705.1 Fischerella sp. | reverse complement strand
GAGCAAGGGGTTGACCAAAAGGTTGACCTGTCATGAGGTTTCTGCAAACAATCCTGAATACTGATACTATCTATCTTGACAGAAAATCTTCATGTTGACCTGAGCATAAACATCAATGCCATTACTAGAATAGAACAGCGATTCAGTCATCTTCAAATTGTGTAAATCTCATCTTCTTAACCGGGATAGTAACAGCAGCCGCTTCCGCAATATTTTCTCCAAAATCACCTGTAACCAAGCTCAAATACAACCCTTAACTATCAGCACACCTGTTCCGTGTCAGATTTTTCGAGTCCAAATTCTCAATACTTGTGTTTCTTTCATATTTGGCTGGCGATCGCCTCTGTGCTCTGCTCATATCTTGTACCTACCCAATTTGTTGTCTCGATCGCGAACTGTGTGAACCCGACTTTAGCTATCTTGAACGGGGATATCGCCAGTTATGAGTGCGATCGCTTTACAAATAGACTTTTTAAAACTGCTGCAACAGACAACTGCAAGCTCAACCAGGAAATTAGTACTAGGCGTGAGAGTGAGTTGTTCAAACGACTGTTCAAACCGAGATACAGCCAGCTATTTACCGAGCGGTAAAAATCTGCCTTCATTACCGCCCTTTTCCCAATCAAACTGAGTGTCTTAGTGGTTGAATAAAATCTACTTTTTGACTACGGGGTGAGGGGGTCGCAGTCTTAGCGAGAAGGCGGTTTAATATTTGATGGTGTGAGCACCGCTCAAAGCAGTTTATGTAAAAAATTTATGAAGCAAGGCTTATCATTCCGTTCCCTAGCAGCAGTTTTGACCATACTGTTACTGATTGGTATTTCTGGTTGTAACCGCTTGTCTAATCAAAACCGTCTCACGGGATTAGGTGCAACTGCTGGACAGCCCGGTGCAGCAATTTTTGTATCCCAGCAAGCACCAGTGATGGTGTCACTACTAGTAAATCCAGATCAATTGCAGGCTTTAGAGCGTAACGGAGAACTGTCCAAGCTGAAAACCAGCTTATTAGCTAGCACTGATTTAGATTACAAACAAGATATTCAACCTTGGCTGGGAAACGAAATTACCTTGGCTGTCACAACCCCAGACATCGATCGCGATCCGACAAACGGACGCCAACCAGGATATTTGATTGCATTAGCCACCAGAAAACCGGAGAAAAGCCGTGAGTTTGTGGATTTGTTGTTTTCCAAACGAGCGATCGCCAAAGCAAACTTAACTACTGAACAGTATCAAGGCGTGAAGCTGATTTACGATGATGCTCAGCCAGAGAAACTTCTTGCTGGTGCAGCTGTAGGCGATAAGTTTGTCTTGTTTGCCAACGATCCAAAAGTACTGCGAGAAGCAATTAATAACGTTCAGGCTCCCGATCTAAATTTAAACGCTTCCAGTAAATATCAGCAAGCAATCAAACACATACCCAAAGGGACAATAGCTACAGCATTTTTAAATCTCCCCCGCGTCTCCGAATGGCAAGGTTTAAAATTACCAAAAGATACGACCTATGACAGTGAAATTATTTCTTTGGTATTAGCCAACCAAGGATTGCTAGCGGAAACCACTTTACTAGCAAAAGCAGAGACTTTACCGCCATTAGAGCAACTATCTAAACCCGTTGACGCCTTGCAATACATTCCAGCATCAGCTGGTTTAGTAATTGCTGGCAAAAATTTGAGCAATTTAGACAATAGCAATTTAGCTCAGTTCTGGCAACAATTCACAGCAGCCCTATCCGGTTCCGATCGCAATGCAGTCTCTCAATTGCTGCAACCCTTGCAAAGCTTGGACATTAATTTCAAAGAAGATATTTTTAGCTGGGTGCAAGGAGAGTACGCCGTTGCATTGTTACCCCGCTCAGAACAAGCAAATCCTGATTTTATTTTTATCGTGGAAAAAACTGCCGCAACACCAGCAGGAATTTCTCGTTTGGATGCGATCGCATCTTCAAAGGGACTGTCAATCAATACTTTAGATCTAAACAAACAAAATATCTCAGCTTGGACGCAAATAAAAGCCGCTAAAGTCGCTGATGCTCAGAAGCAAGGAAAATACAAAATTGAAGCAAAGGTGTATGCAGTACATACTACTCAAGGAAATTATGAGATTTTTGCTTCTAACTTAGAAACGATGCATGAAGTTCTCAAGGCTCAAGAACACTCTCTCAGTAGCGATCGCAAATTCCGAAACAGTATCGCTGCTATTCCCCAACCCAACCAAGGCTATGTCTTTCTCGATTGGGCAAAAAGTCGAAAAATACTGGAGAGTCAACTACCAATTCTCAAGCTAGCGGAAATACTAGCAAAACCCTTCTTCCAAAACCTGAGATCGCTCACAATCAGCAGCTACGATGGTGAGACAGGATTATTTAAAGGCGGTGTCTTCTTTCAATTAGATAGTTTGTGAAATTAGGAGGTCGGAGGTAGGAGGCGGCTATGCCAGCGGCAAAGGTAATCTTTAAATTCCGACTGAATCTCCCTTACCCCTTCTCTGTTCCACTCCTCCTCTTGATTGTGGCACATTTCAATTTGGCACAGCACATCTAATTCTTGCCAGTATTTTCTGTTAATATCTGTATAATATGCCACTATAATTGCTTCGTTGCAGAGCTACTGTGAACAAATGTTGCCCCCGGCTTCTTTATAGAAACGGTTTGACCCTTGCTTTACTTGCAGCTATTGTCCCCATACCTGTAGTAGCAAATACAGCGACTAATTTTGGCAAAATAACTCTTTCACCAGACTTTGAACCAACTCAAGGAACAGTAACAGGATATACTGGCGGTTCCTATTCCCTATCAGCTATTAGTAATCGCGATCGCCACAAAAATGCCTGCATTGGCTTTGCCGATCCCACTCCAGACCACATCCTTATTTTGAAAAAAAACTTTCCCCATCTAAGAATACAAGTTAACAGTAAAGGTTACGATACAACTTTACTCATCCAAGGTCCAGACAAGGCAACTATTCGCTGTGGCGATGACACTGGTAACAGTAAGGATGCCAGTATAGAAGACAAAAACTGGAAAGCAGGAACCTACAAAATTTGGGTAGCAACTTTTCATCCAGGAGTCAAGCGAAATTACACCCTTTCAATCCAGGAGAGATATTAGTTGTACCAGATGTACCATGGCAGGTCTGTACATCGGTTGTTGGTTGATATTGGTGACTGATTCCAAACAACAAACAACTTACAACAAACAACTTACAACAAACAACTTACAATTTT
>JANZYY010000620.1 GCA_026419705.1 Fischerella sp. | reverse complement strand
CGTAGGCACTCCGCGTCAAACGCAAATTCCACCGTTGGAATTACCCCGTTACGGTGCAGAACGACTTAGCGGTATCCGTTGTCTTGCCACCAGCTTAAAGCCAGAACCCCCTAATGAAGGGGCTTTGACAGCTATGGCACTACAACGTCTAGATGCCTTGATTGTATTAAATGTTACTGGTACGGGCTTTCAAAAGCGGGGTGGTGGAGCTACAGGGTACGTCAAAGAAGCCTATTTGGCGCATCTGACGTCTCAAGAGTCCCGCGCCCTGATCGCTAGTCCTGCTTCGTTGAAAGCACAGGGAAGTAATTTCCAATCTCCAGGTTGGAGCGTGTCACCACCCATAAGCTTGGATGTGCTGACAAAGCAAGACTTGATTGAACTGGTCGAAGGACTAGAAGAGGAGTTGCGGCGGGAATTTGTCGCCCAAGAAGTAGATACTGACCACGATCGCGTGGTAATTGTGGGAGTCATGACCGACGATATGTCATCCCAACAATTCCAAGACACTGTAGCGGAATTGGTACGGTTAGTAGATACTGCTGGTGGAGAGGTATTGCAAACACTTTGGCAAAAGCGATCGCGCATCCATCCCCAAACAGTAGTTGGGGAAGGTAAGGTGCAAGAAATCGCTCTCACAGCCCAAACCCTAGGAGCAAATCTCATTGTCTTTGACCGTGATCTTTCACCTTCCCAAGTCCGCAACTTAGAGACTCAAATTGGTATCCGGGTCGTCGATCGCACGGAAGTCATTTTGGATATCTTTGCCCAACGCGCTCAATCTCGTGCTGGTAAGTTACAAGTAGAACTGGCACAGTTGGAGTATATGCTACCGCGACTGACTGGTAGAGGACAGACAATGTCTCGACTCGGTGGCGGTATTGGTACTCGTGGTCCTGGTGAAACCAAATTGGAAACAGAACGACGTGCCATTCAGCGCCGTATTGCCAGATTGCAACAAGAGGTAAATCAGCTACAGGCGCATCGAGAACGCTTGCGACAGCGGCGACAACATCGGGAGATCTCCTCCGTAGCTTTAGTTGGTTATACCAATGCAGGCAAGTCTACCTTACTAAATGCTCTAACTAATGCCGAGGTTTACACAGCCGACCAACTATTTGCTACCCTCGACCCCACCACACGCCGCTTGGTTGTTCCCCATGCTGTAACTGGTGAATCTCAAGAGATTCTACTTACAGATACGGTAGGGTTTATCCACGAACTACCAGCATCTTTAATGGACGCCTTCCGCGCCACTTTAGAAGAAGTCACAGAAGCCGATGCTTTACTGCATTTAGTCGATTTATCTCACCCAGCTTGGTTAAGTCATATTCGTTCAGTCAGAGAAATTTTGGCACAAATGCCAGTAACTCCCGGCCCGGCGCTGGTTGCTTTTAACAAAATTGATCAAGTAGATAGTGAAACATTGGCTCAAGCACAGGAGGAGTTTCCCCTAGCGGTGTTTATTTCTGCAAGCAAGCGCTTGGGATTAGAAACTCTACGCCAGCGTCTTGGTCAGTTGGTTCAGTACGTCACAGCCTCTAGGTAAATACTTAAAATCAATTTTTAGCTAAAAGAAAAGATTACGTAGTTCTATGGACTACGTAATTTTTTATTGAAGATGAAAAATTTTTATCCTCCACCTTTGGAAAACAAACAAAAAGCAGTATTTATGCGGTAGATAACTGCTATTTTTATGGTTAAGTTTGATATAAGTATTTCAAAGCTAAGGTTAAAAAATATTCCAGCCACGATCGGATTGGGCAAGATTTATGCTATCAGCTTCGCAACAGCTTGAGTCTAAAGAAGTCAAAGTTCAGCTTCTTCTGGCTGGAGGACATCAGTACAGTGTTTACTTAAAATCGGATGCACCCATACTGTATAGTCTTTTAACAGCTGTTGTAGCTCGTGCCTACAAGCAAGAATCTGCTTGTGATAGTTTATTTCAAATTCCAGTAAATGAAGGTCGTTCTGTTTTGTGCTTCTCCAGCCAACATCTCATTGGTTTGGTAACGGAACCTCCAATTTTTTTACAGCAAATAGAAGATTCTAAACCTCAAGTTGCGGATATATTGTCATCTTCTTATATACAAATAGATAATTTCTTAACTCCAGAAGAACACAAACAATTAATTAAGTATGTTCTCAAAAAAGAGACTGCTTTCGTACCTACTAATACTTCCACAAATGATATAAATTATCGACGCTCAATGGTTCTTTACTCATTTCCTGAGTTTTCAGAAATGATGATAAAGCGCATTCGAGCCATGATTCCTGATGTAATTTGTAAATTAGGGCTAAAATCATTTTCTATTTCTCAAATTGAGGCTCAACTGACTGCCCATAATGATGGTAATTATTACAAAATTCATAATGATAATGGTAGTCCAGATACTGCTAACAGGGAACTCACTTTCGTTTATTACTTTTATCGAGAACCAAAGGCATTTTCCGGTGGGGAATTGCTGCTCTATGACAGCAAAGTAGAAAATAACTTATATGTCAATGCAGAGTCGTTCACGAAAATAGAACCACGCAATAATAGCATTGTGTTCTTCCTTAGCCGCTGTATGCATGAAGTTCTGCCTGTGAGTTGTCCCTCCAAAAGTTTTGGAGATTGCCGCTTTACTATCAATGGCTGGATACGTAGAACAAAAAATTAAGATAAATACTATATATAATTTATCTTCTAAAATTTTGACTTTAGGGAAATCATCGACTTGCAGATGCTGCGCAAACCTTGCTTTCGTGGGAATAAATCCCTAAGTAGGTATTCTTAGGAGGTAGTCTAGTTAAATATAATTAAGTTTGTAGTTAGCGCTTTAGCGCTAAAGCGCTAACTACGAACCCATCAATACTTTGTTGACAGATCACCAGGCAGCTTAATTATCAAAGTTCTTCCTAATATTTTTACCGATACTTTATAAAAAATTAAAGCAGAGTCAGTACTGGAATAAGTATAAAAATTATAAAAATAAGATGAATTAGTATTCGCTTAAATTTTAAATGAAGCTGTCAATAAACCATAGACATTCAATATTTTTTATGTCAAGTTGTATTAGCAATTTGCATGATGCGAATGTCTTTTAAATCTATTTTTTAGATATAGATTAGGAGAATTTTAATTCACATGTCTCAAGCATTTTCAAAAAAAGTTGTCGGTTATATAAGTTTTGGTTTATTGTCATTTACTGTGGCCATAGGGTCGCAAATGCCTCAAGTAAGTGCTGCTAAGCCAGCCAC
>JANZYY010000619.1 GCA_026419705.1 Fischerella sp. | reverse complement strand
TAAGAGACAGCAGTAGGTTACAACAAACAACAATCAACCACTACTAACTAATTTCCGCCAAGGGTGCAGGCTGCCAAATTTCTCCATATTGATCCCGGAGAGCGTGCCAAGCCTCTACTTGCCCAGGTTCATATTCACCCGGCTTACCCCACTGTAGAAATAAACTTAAAGCTGACTCCTGTTTATCATCCAAAAACCGGATGGCATAGGTGGTAAAGTTACCTCGCTTTGCTTCACCCGTTTCAAATTTCACCTGAGTTATTTTATCCATATTCAAGTGAAATTCAAAACCTTCTGTGTGCATATTGGCGTATTTACCTTTAGGCAATTCTGCATAAAATAGCTTTTCCAGCTTACCGCGTGCTTCTAATACAGCAGCGCTGCTAGTCACAATTAAACGCAAAGTGCCTAAAGTTTCGCAAGCTTCCAAAAATTCTTTTAATGTTTTGGTCATTGGTTCTTTGTCCTCTGTCATTTATTAATTGTTGATAGTTGGTTGTTGGTTGTTGATCGTTGATTGTTCCAAACAACAAACAACTAACAACAAACAACAAATCACTATTTTTCATATTGTTCATACGCATTAACAATACGCTGAACTAAGGGATGGCGCACGACATCTTTTTGGGTAAATTCGCAAAAAGCGATTCCTTCAACGTGTTTTAAAATCTGTAGGGCTACTACTAATCCAGATTCTTGGTGTAATGGCAAATCGGTTTGGGTCAAATCACCCGTTACTACCATGCGAGAATTGAAACCCAAGCGAGTCAGGACCATTTTCATCTGGGATGGTGTCGTATTTTGAGCTTCATCCACAATTACAAAAGCGTTATTCAGCGTACGTCCCCGCATGTAAGCCAAAGGAGCAACTTCAATCACACCTCTTTCCATTAATGATGGTACTTTTTCTGGATCGATGAATTCATTAATGGCGTCGTAGAGAGGACGGAGATAGGGATTAACTTTCTGTTGCAAGTCTCCAGGCAAAAAACCGAGTCTTTCACCTGCTTCCACTGCAGGACGAGTTAAAATCAGCTTTTCAAATTGATTAGCTAGGAGTGCTTGTACAGCTACAACTACCGCCAAGAAAGTTTTGCCAGTTCCAGCAGGCCCGACACAAAAAATCATGTCTTGCTTGCGTAGAGCTTGGATATACTGTTTTTGCCGAAAAGTTTTCGCGCGGACTTCTTCACCTCGGCGAGTTTTGGCGAGGATATCTCGCTGCAAATCTTGCAGTTCATCTTCCCGATGAGTATCGAGGGCTTGACGGGCTGTAAGAATATCAGCGCTAGAGACGATATTACCCTTACTCCAGAGGTCTTCGAGCGATCGCACTAATCGACAAGCCAGGTCAATTTGTTTTTCCGTACCTGAAATGTGTAATTCTTGTCCACGCATTACTAGTGTGGCTCCTGTCTGCCTAGAGAGGATTTTGAGATTGTCTTCTCTTTGTCCTGCTAGAGCGACCGCGCTTTTGATATTCGGCAGTTCAATTTTCAAGGCATCTGCCATGGTGTTTAATATAAAATTAACCAGATAATACAGATTTAATCAATATTTGCAAAACGCAATGATGACCAGATGCTTCAAACAGCGCGTCTGGTCAGTGTCTATTTATCGCATTCTTTTTTCAAAAGGTATAACCTCTGAATAATAATTACGGATAAAAATGTAGAGGCGCGAGCAGCCTCTGAGATCGAAGCAAAGCTTACACGTCTCTACTTAGTCAGGTTTGCTTGACAACTACTTTCAAACTCTGAGTTGCACGCATAACTTTGGTTAATTACTTTAACCAAAGATATTTTCCTGATTTAGAAGCGACCGCCTTTACGTACGGTTTCCGCTTTGCGCTTGCGGCGCAGACTGGGTTTCTCATATCTTTCCCGACGCTTGACTTCGGATAAAATCCCAGCTTTTTGAATTTTCTTTTTAAAACGTCTTAGTGCCGAGTCAATAGACTCATTTTCACCCAAACGGACTTCAGCCACTCCTTAGTTTCACCTCCTTACAGAGATTATCTGAGTCACGTGAAGTACCCGCAACCAACCCTTACGGGTTAATTAGGGTTTCCAGTTTCAACCGCTCTACCTTCCGTGAAATCCGTACTGATTACGGTGGAAGGTCTTATAAAGCGTTCACTAGCAGTCGCCCGTCTTCTACAGGCAGATATTGATTTCTGTTCGTGCCGCTTGGCTTCGCGGACTGTGGTTGTAGTACAACCGAATCATACCTCGTCTAGCAAGGAGAAGACAATGACGCTGTGATGTGAAGATTGGATGGACAGTCTGTCAAGGTCCAGAGGTTGACGACTCCTCAAACACCCCTTGAAAGGGCGATCTTCGGCGATCTTCATCGTTGTCCGGCGCCTGTTTCCACCTAACGTTCTGTAAGGTAGGGACTGACGCCGATTTTGTTAAATCTAGCGTGAGCGGGATTTAACAACAGGGCGGCTTCCGTTACCGCGTCGTTCTTTCGGCTTGGGCGGCGGTAATCGCTCTTCTCCCTCTTCCTCAAAAGAAACATCCTCCCGGCCAACACCGTTACTGCCGTAGATATCTAGATATACTGAGTGACCAGCAGCATCAGCAGCAGCAGCAATGACCGTGCGAATCGCCTGTATGTTGCGTCCTCCCCGACCAAACACTTTTCCTTTATCTGCGCTATCAAAAGCGATGCGAATCCAAGCCCGCTTGTGGGTGTGATACATTTCACAATCGACGCTCAAGGACTGTGGCGATTCTAAAAACGGTTGGAGCAAGAACCGTACTAGCCCAACGTAGTCTGGACTTACTGCTGGGGATTTTGTTCCGAGCTTAGGAAACGGCTTTTGCACTGACCTGTTCAAAGACATTTTCTTTTTCTAAAATGCGACGCACGGTGTCAGTGGGTTGAGCACCTTGCTGTAGTCGCTTGACGATGCCGGGAACATCCAGTCGCACTTCATCAGTTCTGGGATTGTAAAATCCTAGTTCTTCTAGGGGACGACCATCGCGGCGAGCGAGGCTGTTAATAGCGACTATGCGATAACTCGCTTCCCGCTTTTTACCGTATCGCTTCAAGCGCAATTTAATCATGGTTTAGAGACTATTCTCCTAATTGTTAGCAACGAGTTTGCAGCTAGTGAATGCGGAAGTCACCTTTACCTGGTGGCTTCTGAAGGGACAATTGCGACGGCAGTATGCTAAGTCAAGTAACTGTCCCTGGGTTTGTGTCAGTTCCTCTCGAGCCAGAGGAGCACCAATAC
>JANZYY010000618.1 GCA_026419705.1 Fischerella sp. | reverse complement strand
CCATAATAAGTTCAGGGTTCTGTGGATCGACATCATGCATATTCATGATAGTGTTACAGATTTGAAGCGTTTCAAGCGTTGCCTCACTAACCTGTGCATCTGCTCTGTGTGTAAAGTTTAAAAGGAGAAGCGAAATCATTGGCAACATTGCGACAAAACGGACAAGTGATTTTTTCATGACACTAAATTATAAGTAGTATTGACTGAGAGTAATCTTCAATTTCCTAGTTGTACATTTCGTAAAATCTTGAGAATAAAGAAAAGCTGTGTAGCTCGTTAATTCTATTTCCAGGTTTTAGCCGTTGAGAGTATAGTATGAATAGTATTCCTATAATTAATTTTTCTCTCTTTAATAACGGTGATACAACAACTAAACAAATAGTAGCTGAACAAATCTATCAAGCCTGCCATGAAATTGGCTTTATGTACTTACAAAATCATGGTATGTCTCAAAATCTGATTGAGCAGGTATTTACACAAAGCAAAAACTTCTTCAATTTACCCTTGGAAGCAAAGCAGCAGTTCGCTTGGAGTGATGAATATAGCAATCAGGGTTACGTTGGCATTGAGAGGGAACGTCTTAATCCTAACAAACCAGGCGATCTAAAAGAGGCTTTTAATGTCAGCAAACAAGATACAAAGACATTCTCCGCGTTCCCAAGTCTTTCCGTCACCGCCTCGTTTCCTGCTTCCCCTGTACAAAACCCTTCTATTCTCGCCTTTTACCAAGCTTGTACAGAAGTTGCAGAGAGAATTTTGCAAGCGTTTGCTTTAGCTTTGCAATTGCCAGAAGATTTTTTTGCTAATAACCACAATGAACAAAATCATACCCTGCGATTACTACACTATCCACCAATACAACAACCACCCCAACCCGGACAGGTGCGTGCTGGTGAGCATTCTGACTATGGCAGTATTACTTTACTGTTTCAAGATGAAGTAGGGGGTTTGGAAGTACAGACAGCATCTGGAACGTGGATTGCAGCACCCGTGATTCCTGGTAGTGTGGTCGTCAATACTGGTGATTTGATGCAACGATGGACAAACGATGTATTTTGCTCTACTAAGCATCGAGTCATGATTCCCAGTAACGACCGAATCATGCAATCGCGCTATTCCGTAGCCTTTTTTTGTCATCCCAATGACGATACGGAAATTGCTTGTCTTGACAGTTGTCAAGGAGAACATCCTCCCATTTATCCACCTATATTAGCAGGAGAATATCTTCTCAATCGTTTACAAGCAACTTACTGATTGTGTGTTTTCTTAAACTCTAAAGTAAATCTTATTTATTTCAGGGGTATTTTCGGAATTTCAATAATATTTTTTTATGAAAAAATCCAAATTATATTGTGGTAGTTTGCAAATACATTATCAGTCAGAAATGGTATTGGTGTTTTCACAACTAAAAAGGGTTGATTATAGTGTGAAAATGTAATAACAGGTAAGAATCAAGTCAATAGCATCATCGATAATCACTCTACTTTTGGCATTAAGGGCGTCACTCATAAGTTTCATTCACAATCATATTGGTAAAAAGCTGTATTCATTTGTGCGCCTATCTTTTGACTTGTTTTCAAAATATATACCGAGGACGTTTGCCCACAATCAACACATAAAAATCTCAGACTTTGTACGTAGCTTCTTAGCATCTGATTTTCAATATCATCTCAAAAATTAAATGATAAATAAAATCTAAAAAATGTATTTTTGGATACAAAAGGTTAAACTAAGAATTTAATTATATTTGCTCTCTAAATGTATTTTTTGCTAAATTTCATCCATTTCAATGATATTGTACTAAATACAGATTTAGAGTTTTGAAATAACTAAAACTGTTTGAAGATCGGGTAGTGAGTTTTGTAAAAAATGGTATCTTGGCGTTGTTTTGTAGCTTCTGGCTTTATAACTATATTCATATTAGGCTGTGGTGATTGGGCGAATTCAGCAGGCAAAAATGGCAGGCAAATCGTGCAAGAAACTAATTTAGCTCAGTTGCTTTCAGAAGCACAAATAGCACAAAAGGCAGAAGATTTTTTTCATCAAGGTTATCATTTTTTAAATGTGCATCGCTACGAAGATGCTGTGGAGGCTTTTGACAAAGCTACTGCTATTAAACCTCAGCTTGCGGAAGCTTGGATTAACCGAGGTAATGCATTAACAGCTTTGCAACGCCATCAAGAAGCTTTAACATCATATAATAAAGCGATCGCTATTGAGCCTGATAGAGATGAAGCATGGTATAACCGCGGCAATACCCTAAGTAAATTGCAACGCTATCAAGAAGCCCTAGCATCATACGACAAAGCGATCGCCATCAAACCAAGCAAGTATGAAGCCTGGATTAACCGAGGAATTGCACTGACAAAATTGCAACGCTACAAACAAGCACTGGCATCATACGACAAAGCGATCGCTATTAAACCAGATAAGGATTTAGCATATTACAACAAGGCTTGTACCTATGCTCTCATGAATAATGTGGAATTAGCAGTTGAGAACTTGCGAAAAGCGAAAAAGCTTGTTCCTGGTAAGTATGAGAAATTAGCCAAAACTGATGCAGATTTTAACAAAGTACGGAATGATATCCGTTTTCGGGAATTACTGCAATAAAGTCAAAAACGATCGGCAAGAATCACGGTTTGATGATGGCTAGGTTTAGAGATGGCGATCGCAGATTTTTTTGAAGATGCAAAACCATAATTTTGATGTCATTATCTACCTCTACAAATTCGAAATTGAAGATGCGAAAAATATTAATTACTGGGGCAAGTGGATTTTTAGGTTGGCACCTTTGCCAACTTTTAAAGTCACAATGGGAAGTCTATGGAACGTACTTTACTCATGCTGTAGAAATTCCAGATATAAAAATGCTGAAAGTCAGCCTAACAGATTTTCAGGAACTTCAGCAAATATTTCGTGACATTCAGCCAACAGCAGTAATTCATACAGCGGCTCAATCACAACCAAATTATTGTCAAAATCATCCTGAACAATCCCATGCAATTAATGTCACAGCCTCCTGTAATATTGCTGGATTGTGCGCCGATAATTCCATTCCCTGCGTATTTACCTCCACGGATCTCGTTTTTGATGGTTTAAATTCTCCCTATCGAGAAACAGATCCCGTATGTCCTGTTAACAGATACGGTGAACAAAAG
The DNA here is from genome assembly GCA_026419705.1 of Fischerella sp. Classification (GTDB taxonomy): domain Bacteria; phylum Cyanobacteriota; class Cyanobacteriia; order Cyanobacteriales; family Nostocaceae; genus PCC9605. The sequence continues at coordinate 89 of JANZYY010000618.1, read as the reverse complement.
GTGATGGCTGAATTAGGAATGTTAGAACGCTATCCCCTGACTGCTGTGTGTAGAATGCCATTAATGTTTGGTGCAGCAACGCCCACTGC
>JANZYY010000617.1 GCA_026419705.1 Fischerella sp. | reverse complement strand
GTTATAGGTGAGTTGAAAGTAGTAAAGTGATGAACAGTAGAAGGAACTAGCAATTAAATTACCAATGACCAATTACTAATAACTACTGACTATTTTTTCCCAATCAGTTATTGATAAACGATAGATTGTAGCTACAACTCGTCCATTGTTGGAAAAAGTTTTTACCGGCTGATACAGTGCTTCCCAATAGCTTTGTTCTTTGTCTAGTATTTTTCTGTTTATGTTTTGAGGATTTTTGATATATATAACGTAGATGTCTCCAGGCTGTTTCGGATCGTACGGATGCAGTTCCAGATTTTTAAACTCTACTGGAATATAATATCTCGTAATACTTTTATTCTCATTGGTAATAAAGTAACCCTTACTATCTGTACTTTTTAAATACAATCTTATTTTTTCCCAGTGTCGATAGTAAGGGAACCCAAATAAACTTTGTCCACTTTGTTTTTTAAATTCTAAAAATAAGAAACTTTTATTTTCCCACGGATATTCTTTGCGATTATCTATAAATAATAAGTGAGAAATTATAAATAAAAATACAAATATTAAAATTCCAAAAACACCAAAAAAAATATTAATATATTTTGCTTTACCTATAAGTTTTTTAACTATAAATAATTGGCATAATTCCAATCCAAAAGCCATTAAAATTGAAAAAGGTAATACGTACGTGTAGATGTGCGTACCAGGATTACCAACTAGTGTTTCCAATGACAATAAAGGAAATAACAGCCATAATACGATTGAGAAATTTTTTTTGATTCTAAATAATCCTAATAAACCCAAAAGAGCATATAAATATATAATAAATAACGGGTTATAAGTCATAAATGTTCTTGTAGAACTGACAGACTGCTTACTTATTCTCTCTGCCCAATATGTCTTAGTAGATTCTGATAGCGAAAAAAAGAAAGGTATATAAAAGATAGCTATCGATAGCAATAACACAGAAATTGCACAAATTAAATGCAGGAGTTGGTTTTTGTTCTGGGAAGATTTGCCGTTAATATACCATTGATAAATTAAGTAAAATACAAACGGTGCAATAAATATGCCATCGTAATGTGCAAGAATAGAAATTCCCCAGCACGACATCCCTAGATATAAACCATATAGTCTCCATTTTTCATACTTTGTGGATAAACTGAGAAAATACAAGCATAAAAGAGAAAATAAAATAACAAAAGATTGATACTGGACTATTCTTGAAAAGGCAACAAATAGCCCATTAACTGCTATAAATAATGATGAATATAGAGCTATATTTTTCCCAAATTCTAGTCTGACAATTTTATAAAAAAAATAAATAGCAAAAATACCTGCTATTGCAAAGGGTAATCTGATTATCAACTCATTGTCATACTCTGGATTAATTAAACTCATAGTATAAGTTATCAAGAATTGAATCGGTCCCTTCCTTTGATTGAGCAGGAAATCAATCATACTTTGACCAGCTTGTGGTCTGTACAATGCTTTAATTTCATCACCTTGATAATTTGAATATCCTAAATTAATTAATCTCAACCAAAAAGTTACGAACCCTAGATAAATTAAAGGAATAATATTTTTAACTTTTTTCATATTATTTCTCTACGCCTGTTGTTGATTTGATTCTGCATAAGGAAACATCACCGTGGAAAGGTTCTACTTTTCGCTAAAATTCGACTACAGATGATAAAGCACCGGAAGTGGTGAGACGGTAACGCGGAGAATAATGTCTAGCAAGATTTGAGAGAATTGGTATTCACAGGGAAAACTCCAAAAAAAGCATGAGTTAGTTTGTTGATTTAAAAGTGATATTTTTGCCAGTCAGGGAAACAAGTTTCATCACCCTCGTTACCAGGTTGAATCTGGTAACGAAACATACGAGACATATGGGATATCAAATCCGGCTAATTACCGATCGTCAAAAGTTGCGCCTCTCCTCTCCTTTGTTGAAAGTGTTGTGAGGAGAGGGAAGGAGGTGAAATTTTGCAGAAACGATAAGCAATACCAATTCCCTTTCACTGTGAAACATCTGTAGATCCTGTAGATCCACTAACCTACAGAAAATCATCTGTGTCAAACATTTAGAGAAATGGTATGAACAAGCGAATTTTATATCACTTGCAGGGTATAATGGCATAGCGATCGCATGACGATATTGATAAGCTTCGATGGTGCGATCTAGCCAGAGGTTATGAACAAAAGCGAGTTGTAATCCGCTGCATCGCCTCTTCTACATTCTCGCGGCTGTTAAACGCAGAAATACGCAAGTAACCTTCACCCGCAGCACCAAAGCCAGAACCCGGTGTACCTACAACATTGCAGGTATGCAGCAACTTATCGAAGAAATCCCAACTGGAAAGACCATTAGGTGTTTTCACCCAGACGTAGGGTGCATTTACACCTCCATATACTGCTAATCCCGCTGCTGTGAGTTTCTCACAAATAATTTTGGCATTTTCTAGATAAAAGTTAACTAGTGCTTTGGTTTGTGCTTGTCCTTCCTCAGAATAAACAGCCTCAGCTCCACGTTGTACAATGTAGGACACGCCATTAAACTTTGTGGACTGGCGACGGTTCCAGAGTTTCCAAAGTTCTACATTCGAACCATCAGCTGCTTTTGCCATCAGGTTCTTAGGTACAATTGTAAAGGCGCAGCGAGTACCTGTAAAACCTGCATTCTTGGAGAAAGAGCGAAACTCGATCGCACATTCTCTCGCACCCTCAATTTCGTAGATCGAGTGGGGAATCTCTGGATCGGTGATGAAAGCTTCATAAGCCGCATCGAAGAAAATTATTGAGCTATTGGCTTTAGCATAGTCTACCCATGCTTTGAGGTGTTCTTTGGTAGCGACTGCGCCAGTAGGGTTATTGGGGAAGCAAAGGTAAATTAAATCGACTTTCTGAGAAGGAATCTCAGCAGTAAAGTTGTTATCAGCCGTAATTGGTAGATATACTAAACCCTCAAACTCACCTTTATCGTTGGCATCCCCAGTATGTCCTGCCATGACATTCGTATCTACATACACAGGATAAACTGGGTCGGTGACGGCGATCGTGTTGTCATCACCAAAAATATCGAGGATGTTACCCGTGTCGCACTTAGAACCATCGGAGATAAATATTTCCGATGCATCAACCTCACATCCCCGTGCTTGGAAGTCGTATTTGGCAATTTTCTCACGCAACCAGCCATAGCCTTGCTCCGGACCATAGCCTTTAAATGTAGCGCGATCGCCCATTTCTTCGACTGCTTTAATCATAGC
>JANZYY010000616.1 GCA_026419705.1 Fischerella sp. | reverse complement strand
AATGACTAATGACTAATCCAATAGCAAAGCACGTCAAGGAAAACAAGCAGCAACGCCACAAGCTGCTAATGGTGGCTTTGGTCGTAATATTGTTGATTTCTATGACGCTGGCAGTGATGATTGGGCCTGTGCCTATTTCCCCTGTGAGGGTATGGCAGATTGCTTTATCCCAAGTATTTCCAAATTTTACAGGAGACTGGACGCAAGCACAAGTTCAAATTGTTTGGCTGATCCGCTTTCCGCGTGTGTTGCTGGCTTTTTTTGTAGGGGCTGGACTATCAGTGGTTGGTGTCACCATGCAAGCACTGGTGCGAAATCCCCTGGCTGACCCTTTTATTCTCGGTATTTCCTCCGGTGCATCGGTGGGTGCTGTTTTAGTCATCCTATTTGGTATTTTCTCATTTTTTGGTGTGTATGCGCTCTCTGTTGGGGCTTTCCTTGGTGCGCTGTTGGCATTTGTTGTTGTTTTCTTCTTAGCACGACGACAAGGACGTCTCTCTTCCACACGCCTGATCCTAGTTGGTGTAGCAGTATCGTATTTGTTTGAGGCGGTAACGAGTTTCTTGGCTATCAAAGCCGGAAGCGGCGAAGCGACACGACGAGTGTTGTTCTGGTTGTTGGGAGGACTTTCGGGAACAAAGTGGACAGACCTGATCCTGCCAGTGCTAGCTTTGTTAGTTGGGATGGGATATTTGTTACTTCAGACGCGATCGCTAAATGCACTCCTCATCGGCGAAGAAACAGCTCGGACTCTAGGAACCGACACTGACAGCTTCCGCAAGCAGTTATTTCTAGTGACATCACTGATTACAGGTGTAATAGTTGCTGTCAGTGGTGTCATTGGCTTTGTTGGGCTAATGATTCCTCACAGCGTCCGTTTCCTCGTTGGCTCAGACCATCGTCGCGTCTTACCTGTGAGCCTGCTGTTAGGTGGAATTTTCCTGATTTGGGCAGATGTATTGGCGCGGATTTTGGTTGCTCCAGAGGAACTTCCTATTGGTATTATCACAGCGCTGTTTGGCGTTCCCTTTTTCATCTGGTTGATGCAAAGTAAAGGGGGTGGAAAATGAGGTTAGAGGTAAAAAACGTATCCTGGAGTACTGAAGGAAAGCAGATTTTGCGTGACATCAATTTGGAGGTATCGCCGGGGGAGTTTGTGGGACTGATTGGCCCCAATGGTAGTGGTAAGTCAACTTTGCTCAGATGTATTTATCGTGTACTCAAGCCAGATACTGGGGTAATTACGCTGAATGGTAAAAATGTTTGGGATCTGAGCGCTCGTGAAATAGCACAAGCTACCGCAGTTGTTTTGCAGGAAACACCCACTGAATTTGACTTTACTGTTGCAGAAATGGTGTGGATGGGGCGTAATCCCCATCAAGGGTTATTTGACCGCGAGACAGAAAAAGACCATCGCATAGTTTTTGATGCGATCAAGCAAGTGGGAATGGATGCTTTTTTTGAACGTAGTTTTGCTTCCCTTTCAGGTAGAGAAAAACAGCGGGTGTTGATTGCACGAGCGATCGCCCAACAAGCACGTTTTTTGATTCTGGATGAGCCAACCAATCACCTCGATATTCGCTACCAATTGGAACTTTTGGAACTAGTAAAGGGGCTAGGTGTAACTACTCTCGCCGCTTTACACGACTTGAATCTGGCTGCTACTTACTGCGATCGCATTTACGTGTTTCAAAGAGGAGCGATCGCCGCAGCAGGGAAACCAGAAGCGCTACTGCAACCGACGCTGATTCGCGAGGTGTTTGGAGTGGGGTCTGTTGTGGAGCAGGATTCAGATATGGGTAAGTTGCGGATCAGTTTCTTTCTAGAAGATACTTAATGGGATTGGGAAACTGGGGAACACCAATTTTCGCATTTATTTTCGATGGCGAAACGATAATGTGATTGTATTCAGATCTTGCAGTTGCTTTTCATTCTGCCAATAAATAAATTTCTTGGCTTATAGCTAAAGTTAAATCAATCTGACTACAACAAACTTTGAGTCAGTATTAATTGACTGACGCTATTAGGGGTCGGAATTTACTCCGAGGCGGGATATGGGGTCGGTGCAAGATCTGAGATATCTAGCATCAACCGTATCCATTATTTTGCAGGTCGTTTCGCTGCCAAAAAAGCAATACTCAAAGTACTCAACAGAGAGTGTCAGCAAAGCTGTTTGTGGCTTGACATAGAAATTCAAAAATTATCAACAGGTGAGCCATCAGTAATATTGCACAACAAGTGTCAAAAAATTGCAGCAGCACTTGGTATTAAAAAGTGGCTAGTAAGCATTAGCCATACATCATCCTACGCCACACCTGTGCGATCGCTCTCGGTTCTAGTTCACAACGCCTTGCTTTAGTTGACTAAAGTCAGATCTTGCACCTAACCGAATAAACCCGCAAAAGGTAAAAAAAGAGGGTAAAATATAACAATAGAAGAAGAACGCCCTTCAGTACAAAAGAGTTAATAATAAAACTAAAATAAAGCGCAATAATACATAGAAAGCTTCAAAAACTACAAGATGCCGGGATGACGCATTCTGCCTCAACAAGAGTGCGACGCACTTTAATTTGCTTGATTGGTTAAAAACATGAGAAAAAGGGCGTGAGTGCGACGTGAAAGTCGTGCGGAGGCGCAGAGAGCGCATTTGACGGAGGAGCCGTCTCCTCCTGGTTATCCTTCCACCCAGTCCCTACGTAAAAGGGTCATTGACCCCGGACACATCGGTAGTGAGTAATGAACCCGCTGGAATGCAGTCCACGAAAGCTCCTCTAAGGTAAGTGCCGACCGACCAGGGGCAAAGGGAAAATTGGTAAAGGGTTAGCAATAAGCGAACCGTTAGAAGCCTCGTTATTTCTGGAAGAGCGAAAGTAGCACAATGCTACATAGGTACTGACAACGCTCCAACCAAAACGGTAAATAAGACGGTCAATGTGGTTCACGCTCACTTGGCGGAAGGACACAGTTTTTACCGGGGTATTGAGGGAACCCAACCAATTGCAGGTCACACGCATGAAACACGGTAAACCCGAATGGTTCTTGTAAACTAGTCAAAGTCACAAGTAGGTCAACCGCAAGGAAGACGGAATCACCAGGGGGGTAAAGGAGGTCAGAAAAAGCAAATGCCGGGGGTAACGCCACGGATAAGGGTTGAAACATGACCCTACGCTGAAAAATACGGCAGACTTCTGACTGGTCTGGAATGGTAATACTGAGTAAAAGTTCCCAACTTTGATGAAAGATAGAGCCTTATTA
>JANZYY010000615.1:263-3259 GCA_026419705.1 Fischerella sp. | reverse complement strand
GGTACAGACTTTCCCGAACAAGTTTCTTCAGCGCTGAAACCTTTCAATGCATCATACTTGCTGAGTCCGCAGGAACGCGATCGCGCTTTGCTTATACTTGCAATGTGCTTTGAACCACAAAGACACAAAGACACGAAGAAACAGTAAGTAAGCATTGCAAGCAAGCCTAATTTGGTTTGATTCTGCAAACTCAAAATTACGAAATATATTAATACATGTGAGTTAACATGAAGCAGAACCAATGTTGTAATTGCGATCGCAGGTTTGCTGAAAAGATCTGATGGGTAGAAGTTTTTAGTTTGATTTTGAGTGGTTGACAGTTGACGGTGAAGGTTTGTCCTAGGTGTGACCTTTACTTAGGAAATTATTTGTTGGTTGTTGGCTGGTAAATACAAAAAAATAATAACTCACAGGCGGTCTAGCATTTTCCACTATCTTGACGCCAACGGTAGTACCTGCACAGATGGGATTATGACGCGATATCTCCGGTGGCAGATCGTCAAAGCGTAGTCAGAAAGTGCCACAATTTGAGTGAAAATACTTTGTGCCTTTGTGCCTTGGTGGTTAAAAAATCTTGAAACACCAAGACGCTAAGACACAAAGATATGTAGCTATCCGAAGTTTATTGATTTTGCATCAATTTCTGAACATCCTCGACAGGTAATCCCAATTCTTGGCTAATTGCTGCTTCTAGCTGATTCAAGTTTGTGATGGGAAACTCAAATTCTAGTTGTTTGAGCACTGAGGAATCAGTTTTGACTTTGACTCTGGAGATTCCTTGATGCTTATTTATTTCTGATTTGATTGACAGTACGGTTCTGCTAGGCTGCTTTGGCGATTGAAAATCTACCTTGAGATATTTATTTGTTTGGTGGGAGCGACTTAGCACTCCATCCATGATAAATCCACTTCCCACCCAGAAGGCTAATCCAAGCAAAGGTAAGGGTAACCAAAACTCTAATCCCAAAGAACGCAAGATCTGAAACCATCGAAATGTGGGCATAGACTAAAAAGAAAAAACAAGTACAGCGATCGCCCTATGTTGATTTTACTGGTAGAAGACGACTCAGCCCAATTGGAACCACTACGAGCTGCACTGTCAAAAGCAGGACATACTATTGATGCTATAGAAGACGGCGAAACCGCACGGTGGCTTTTATCTCATAAAGATTATGATTTGTTAATTTTGGACTGGATGCTTCCTAATGTTAGCGGCGTTCAACTTTGCCAGGAATATCGACGAGCAGGTAAAACTGCTCCAGTGCTGATGCTGACCGCAAAGGACACCACAACCGATAAGGTAACTGGTTTGGATGCAGGTGCAGATGATTATTTGGTGAAACCAGTGGATATAGTAGAACTACTAGCACGAGTCAGAGCCTTGGCCAGGCGTTCTCCACTTTGGCAAGGAGACATTCTCAGTTTAGGAGATTTACATCTGAACCTGAGTAACCTGACTATTGAGCGAAATCAGATGACTGTGCAACTATCTGGTCGTGAGTTTCAGCTGATGGAATACCTGATGCGCCATCCACGTCAGGTTTTGTCTCGCGATCAAATTGAACAAGCTCTTTGGGGATGGGGAACAGAACCAGAAAGTAACGCTGTAACAACACTAGTGCGCCGACTGCGACAGCGCTTGCAAACAGTTGGAGCCAAAGATTGGTTGGAAAATGTTTATGGTATGGGTTACCGTCTCGATGTACCTGAAAAAAGTGAGGGGTGAGGAAGCGGAATAGGGGAATAACAACTAACCACTAACCACTAACCAATGACCACTAACTACTAACCAATGACTAATCATGTTTGCGTTTGCTCGTAGCCGTCGTAACCTGGCTTACTTGTTTGCACTGTCAATGGGGAGTATCCTCGTTGTCTTTGCTGGTATAGCTTATTTCTTGGGAGTTGAAGACCAGCTTCAGATTTTTGATGAAAAACTTTACTCAACAAGCAAAGCAATTGCAGCAAGTACACAGCGTCATCTCTCTCCAGAAGGATCGCATTTTGGTGATGCACTACCATCAAGTAGTGAATTGGTGTATGTCCGCTGGTACAATTCCAACAGAGAATTAGTTGAATCTACTGACGCACCTGCTCCCAGACAATTAACTGTTGCTCCTGGTTTTCAGACTATCCACATAAATGGCAACCAAACAAACGCAACAGCCACGAGGATGTGGTTAAGGGAGCTAACGTTACCAATAATACAAAATAATACATTAATCGGTTATGTGCAAATTGCTCGCCCACTCCTACCCTTGCGTGAAAGCTTGAATCGAGCCAGGCTATTTTTGACACTAGGTGTGCCAGTAACTTTAGGTGTGATTGGTATTACTGGTTGGTTGTTGGGGGGACTAGCCATGCAACCGACTCGCCGCGCCTACGAGCAACTACAGCGCTTTACTGCTGACGCTTCCCATGAGTTACGCGCTCCTGTTGCTGCAATTTTGAGTAATGCCCAAGTTGCATTAATGCCTCCAGAAGATGAATCAGAACAGCGTTTTCGCCTGGAAAATATTGAGGAGATCGCTAAATCAATGAGCGCTCTGATCGGCAATCTGCTGTTTTTAGCTCGTCATGAAGGATCTTTAGATACAGCAGCGCTAAAGAGCATTGACTTTGTTGAACTATTGCGCTCGCTCGTTGATGAATACGGACAACAAGCCGCTGCCAAAAATCTCAATTTTACTTTTCGCCTCCCTGAGCAACCCCTGTACTTGCAAGCTGATGCAGAATTATTGAAACAGGCTGTTGTTAATTTGCTGACTAATGCCTTGAAATATACCCCAAGTGGTGGTACAGTGAACCTACGACTCTTCCAACGCTCCCATCGAGCTATTCTTGTGGTGGAAGACAATGGTATTGGTATTCCTGCCGAAAACTTACCCCATATCTTTGAACGCTTTTATCGTGTAGACAACGTGCGATCGCGGCAAACAGGAGGCTTTGGTCTAGGACTGGCGATCGCCCAACAAATTATCCAGGCACACCGCGGG
>JANZYY010000615.1:0-253 GCA_026419705.1 Fischerella sp. | reverse complement strand
CAGTGTACCTGGTGAAGGTTCAATCTTTGAAATCCAACTGCCGCTCTCATAGCCAAAAGCGATCGCGACCTGCCACTTCCTTGCAATGTATCCATTTCAGGCTGCGATCGAATTTAGTACAGCGTCTCATTAATTCGTAGCGAATTATTTATGAAAAGACTCTGCGCCCCTGGGTTCTAGCACAGCGATCGCCACAATTCCCAAAACAATCAGACCAATACCAATCAGGAGCGACCCATTAATACTCTTGTTG
>JANZYY010000614.1 GCA_026419705.1 Fischerella sp. | reverse complement strand
GCCCTGAAGCTCAATGGTTACTGCGACTGGAGTAGCTGTGGGAGTGGAAGCAGGTGTTTCCAGTAGTGAAGCTGTGGGTGCAGGTACTGTTTTTTCTAGAGAAGTTTTCTGTTTTTGGTTGCTAGCAACAGAATCGGCAGGATTTTTGGGATTGAGGCGCAAAAATAGTAATAAAGAAGCAACTACTAATAGTATTACATAGGGAACAACAAGAGGAATATGTATATTTGAAATATTTGAATTTTGTTTTGAATTGTTACTCTCATTACCAGAGTCAAGAAGGAAGAAATTAATCGCAAAATTTTTGGCTAAAGCTGTACCATCTAGTCCTAAGGCATCTCCATAACGGCGGATAAATCCTTGAACAAAGACAGGCTCAGGTAAGTCTTGATAACGACCTTCTTCCAAAGCTTCTAGAAAGGCTTGTCTAATCAGAGTTTGAGCAGTTATTTGCTCTATACGCACAGATTTCTCTTGGCGAATCTGTCGTAAATATGCTCCTATTTCCTTGAGTTGCTCTTGTTGAGCCTCATTGAACGACGTCACTGTTATCTCCCAAAATTTACTGAAATCTACTCTTTGTTAAACTTCTCAATCATAATTTTTTTGATACAAAATGTTAATTATGAAATGATACAATCGCAAATTTTCGCGACTGTATTGTATATACAAATACTCCCATGTCGAAAAGTAAGCTGCAACATAAAATACAATTATTAATTTATCCGCTGATTTGGACTGGTATAGTTGTAGTCTTGGTTTACTGTGCTGTTTGCGTGCTGATTTTTTTTCGGCAAACACGATTTATCTTTTTCCCATCGCCAGTAATTGAAACTACGCCAGAGTTTTTAAATTTGCCTTATGAAGAAGTTTGGATACCTGTAAGAATAACATCGCAAAAAGTGGAATATATCCACGGTTGGTGGCTCGACACGAACAAATCTGATGGAAAAGTGCTGCTGTACTTGCATGGTAACGGTATCAATATCGGTGCAAATATTGTCCACGCTCATCGATTTTATCAACAGGGGTTTTCTGTATTACTAATTGATTACCGAGGTTACGGTCGCAGTCAAGGGCGTTTTCCCAACGAAATGCGCGTATATCAAGATGCTGTCATAGCTTGGAATTATTTAGTACAGCAACGAAAGATTTCACCTAGTCAAATTTTTATCTACGGGCATTCTCTCGGTGGCGCGATCGCAATTGATTTAGCAGTTAAACAGCCAAAAGCTGCTGGATTAATTGTAGAAAGCTCTTTTACCTCAGTTCGGGAAGTAATAGCTGCTCGGAACCTTTTTTGGATGTTTCCTGTCGATCTGATACTGACGCAGCGGTTTGAATCAATCAAAAAAGTACCTAAGCTAAAAATGCCTGTTTTATTCATTCACGGCATTGCTGACTCAATTGTACCTGCTTTTATGAGTCAAAAACTTTATGCGGCTGCTCCAGAACCAAAAAAATTACTTTTAGTTCCTGATGCAGAACATCACAACGTTGCAGAGGTCGCTGCGGCGGAATATTTACGAGCAGTACGAATTTTCGTTCAACAAGCAAAGTAAATCATATGGCACATAAAACCAGCTCCCATTTTTGATGTTTGAGTAATATATTTTACTAATCAAAAATATTAAACGTAAAATGTCACCAACCGGCTATAGAGAATCATCTCGAGCAAACATTTAGAGAAATTATGTAAAACACTTACAGGAAAAGCTGTTTTCCTTTTGCTTTTTACTTATTTGCCAAATAAGTGCCTTTGCTTTTCGTAAGTTTCAAAATATTTTCTCTATACCTCATCAAACTTTTAGAAAATAATTACAATTACCTAGGTAGCTCAGATCCGTACTGTCGATTTTAAATCAGCACAAAGTTGATAATTAATAGTCCGGAACTGCAGGTACAAAGGTAGAAGAAATTATATAGATATAACTTGCCTTTGCTTTATTACTAAAAGAGACTTCTAATAATGGCTAACACACCTATGTACTTTTTACAAATTTTGGGCAATCCTACTATTGAAATTTCTCAAGATGATTTGCGATCGCTTTTGGGAGAAATAGAAGCAGAATTACACAGCTCTCAAGTTTATCGCCATGCCTTGGCTAGTGTGCAGCAATTATTTGGAGATTCAGCAGAACAAGGCAAAATGTTATTAAAAGCTGTAGGTAGAGAAGCAATCGGTTTAGCATTTCGACAACTAGTCCAACAATATCGAAAAGTTCAAAAAACTGTCAAAAAAAATACAGATAATCAACCACAAACAGAAACAACCAGTTGTTCGCAAGATTTACCACAAGATAATTCTAATGACTTATTACAGTGTTTAACAAACACTAAATTAAATACAAAGTCGAACAGAAAAAACGTTGAAGTAGATAACTTGTCGCCACCGCCTGATATTGTAACAAATACAACTCATAAAACAGTAATTTCCACAGAAAATGCTGTGACGGCAAAAACACCATTGGCATGGTTCAAGAATAAGAAAATTTCCAATGCTGAACTAACCAAACAAACAGCTGCTGAACAACGCATAGAGTGTCTGCGTCAAATTGGACAACAACTCCGGCTAGCTCGCGAGTCTCAAAGTCTTTCTTTACATCAACTCAACGTTTACACCCATGTACCAGTGTATCAAATGGAGGCGATAGAGAATGGAAATTGGGAATTACTGCCAGAAGATGTATTTGTGCGGGGTTTTATCCGCGTGATGGGAAATGCTTTGGGACTAAATGGCACAGCTTTAGCTGCTTCCTTACCAAAATCAGAACCAGTAAAATCTATTTTGCCCTCTTGGTATGAGTCTAAAAAGAGTTCTCAAAGACTGGGATGGGAAATCCGTCCCATACATTTGTATGTTGGTTATACAGCTCTTGTCGCTAGTGCTGTAGGAGGATTGTCGCTACTGTCGGACCAAAGCAGTACCACAGACAGACTGATTTATCAAGATGCATCTGCTACTACCCCAGCTTCTTCAGTTTGGGAGTCACTCAAGCAACAAGAAGTAACTACTATACCAGGAATCAAGTCTAGTGATGCTGGTATTACTGTTGGTCCTGATATTTCCCCACCGGAGACCCTATAGTTAGGACTAAGACGATTATCCTCCCAATATCTTTGGGAGGATTGTTGCCAGTGACAGCAAAGCAACTGCTATGCAGAGGTGGTAAAATTCAAGGTCGTAAGTGGAAAATACGCAAAGCTGTAGAAATCAGCGTTAAGAAAGTCACGAACCCAATTGCATCCAGCATTGTAG
>JANZYY010000613.1 GCA_026419705.1 Fischerella sp. | reverse complement strand
TATCAGTATTCATTGCTGGTGCTAACAGTACAGGACAAGTAGAAGCCAGCACTGTGTTTGTGAGCAAATTGTCAGCTATACCATAGGCTAATTTTGCTAATGTATTAGCTGTCAGAGGTGCAATCACAAAAACATCTGCCCATTCACCCAATTCTATATGTAATGGGCGAGAGTAGGTTGGTTGCCAAAAATTTTCATCTGTATAGGCGGGATGGCGAGATAGAGGTGCAAAAGTGAGAGGCGTGATGAATTTTTGTGCGGAATTAGTAAGGATTGTTCGTACTTCCACACCCTTTTTAAAAAGTGTAGAAACAACTTCACAAACTTTATAGGCGGCAATACCACCGCCAACACCAATAAGAACCCTTTTTAATTTTGGATTAAACATGGATTGGGGCAATGGAGTATTGGGAATAGGTAATAAGCAGTAGCAAGTAATTAATTACTAGCTGTTTTTCCAAGCTACCATTAACTACTATCTCCTCACCACTAACTATTCCCCGTTATCCATTCCCGCGAATTATTAAGCTTCGTCGTAGGGTTCTAAATCTAAAAGATGAATATATGGTTCAACTAACTCTGGACGCTGAAACGCGATCGCGCGTAGTATGTGCCAATCGTTCAATCCTTCAAAAGCATTGCTGTAATTATCCTGCTCCAAACGTGTCGCTAATTCTTCCACATCTTGTGGAGTCATGGTAGCAATTTCTTTTTTAGAAATGCTTAGAGTTTTCATTATGCTCGCCCCTCCCGTTAGCAGCGTTGGCATCCAGCCTGGGTTGGTTTGCAGCCTATGCAACCACCCAATATATATTACTAATTTGGAGACATTAATTTCGTAAAATTTTTCCGGATTTATACCGGAATTTGTAAAAATATTGTAACCAAGAACGAGCTAGATCTGACTACAAGCTATTTTTTGAAGATCTAGGATTTACTACGAAATTCCGAATCAACTCTAGCATTGGCAGTCGAATTTCATGACCCATATCAAATTCATGGTACTGGACTGCAATTCCTAGTGACTCTAAAGTTGCTTTTGCCTGTAGTGCTGCTTGTAGTGGCACAACTTGATCGTATTTGCCATGTGTGATTAAAACCGGAGGTAGGGATGTTGCATGCAACGTTTCTACATCTGTGACTGCACCGGGATGTAAATAACCGCTCATCACAACCAAACCTGCGAGAGGCAACTTTAATCCTACATCCAAAGTCATCGCCCCTCCTTGAGAAAAGCCACTCAAAAATGTCCGCGATAGTGGCACGCCAGTACTGCTTTCTAAGGTTTGCAACCAATCTATTAGTAATTGCCGACTTTCTGTTAATCCTTCGTACATATTTTCCATACTCAGGTCATACCATGCCCTCCCCATGGGGGAATAAGGATGGGGAAAAGGTGCATTGGGAAAAAGAAACTGATAATCAGGCAAGTCTAAAAAAGGAACCAAAGATGCTAAATCTTTAGCATTTGCACCCCAACCATGCAAAGCGACAATTAACCCTTGGGGTGCTTGTCCCGTTTTTGGAGCAATCTGAATGAATTCTAAAGCATTAGTCATTAGTCATTGGTCATTAATCACTAGTCAAAGTGTGCCATGACAAGACAAAAAATTTTGCATTTTTCAATTCTTCGCGTACAACCCTAGGGGAAGCTGAAGAAGGCACGTCTACATGCCTTCGTGGTTTGTACAATAATCTTCTGCTGTTAATTTCATAGCATTGAAGGAAACTGGGGAATTATGGCGCGTTTGGCACTGATGAGTGTATCTAATAAAACTGGTTTAATTGACCTTGCCCGTAGCTTAGTAGAAGAATTTGATTTTGAATTAATTAGCAGCGGCGGTACTGCCCAAGTCCTGAAGGATGCGGGATTGCCAGTTAAAAAAGTTGCTGATTATACGGGTTCGCCCGAAATATTAGGTGGTCGTGTCAAAACCCTACATCCCCGGATTCACGGTGGTATCTTAGCGCGACGAGACATAGCGCAAGATCTGACAGATTTGGAACACAACCAAATTCGTCCCATTGATTTAGTTGTGGTGAATCTTTACCCCTTTGAGGAAACTATCGCCAAAGAGGGAGTCACTTTCAATCAGGCAATTGAACAGATTGATATCGGTGGTCCTGCGATGCTCAGGGCTGCATCAAAAAATTTTGCCCATGTCACGGTATTGTGCGATCCGGCGCAGTATGAAGAATATTTGCGGGAATTGCGTCAACACGGAGGCGAAACATCACTAGAATTTCGACAAAAGTGTGCTTTCAAGGGATTTTTACATACTTCCAATTATGACCGCGCGATCGCATTTTATTTAGGGATACAACGATCAAAAGCGCTACCAGAAGAATACATTCTTTCTGGCACCCAATTGCAATCTCTACGTTATGGGGAAAATCCCCACCAAACTGCTGCTTGGTATCAAACTGGTACAATCCCAACAGGATGGGCTGCTGCCATCAAGCTGCAAGGTAAGGAACTTAGTTACAATAACTTGGTTGATTTAGAAGCAGCACGCCGAATTATTGCAGAATTCACCGACCGCCCTGCTGCAACAATTATTAAACATACTAATCCCTGTGGCACTGCTCAGGGAAATGCGATCGTGGAAGCTTACCAGAAAGCTTTTAACGCCGATCCTGTTTCTGCCTTTGGTGGGATTGTCGCCCTCAATCGTCCCATAGATACTGCTACAGCGACTGAGTTAACAAAAACATTTTTGGAATGCGTAGTTGCACCAGGATGTGAAGAGGAAGCAAAGGCGATTCTTGCTAGTAAGTCAAAAGTGCGGGTGTTGATTTTGCCTGATTTCAGTAGTGCTCCCAGAGATACAATCAAGGCGATCGCAGGTGGTTTTCTTGTTCAAGCAGCAGATGACATTGTTGCTGATACCAGTCAATGGCAAGTCGTAACTGAACGTCAACCCACAGTGAATGAATTAGAGGAATTGTTATTTGCGTGGAAAGTATGCAAGCATGTGAAATCAAATGCCATAGTCGTGAGCAGCGATCGCACAACTTTGGGTGTGGGTGCGGGACAAATGAATCGCGTTGGTTCGGTGAAAATAGCCCTAGAACAAGCTGGAGAAAAAGCCAAAGGAGCAATACTCGCCAGTGATGGATTTTTCCCCTTTGATGATTCCGTCAAAACAGCAGCAGCAGCAGGAATTACCGCGATCGTGCAACCAGGTGGAAGTTTGCGAGATCGAGATTCTATCAAAGCTGCTAACGATCTAGGTTTGGTCATGGTCTTCACCGGGGTACGTCAC
>JANZYY010000612.1 GCA_026419705.1 Fischerella sp. | reverse complement strand
TTTTTGTGTGTTTTCGGATAATTCCCGCATCCTATTTGTCAAATCATCTTGTGTATTTTTTTGCTCTTGTACTGCTTTGCCTGCATTGTTTACCGATTCAGTAGTAAACTTCAAACTTTGATCTAATCCTTCTAATGCATGCTGCATAACACCGGCCACACTATCAGCCCCTGCGAAGGCTGCTTGGGCAGCAGCAGTGCTTGACAAATATTGCTCTTTTAATGTGTTGGCATATTTAGCATTCAAATCTATATTAGTTTTGCCATCCAACAAGCCTTGGTTAGCTAGATTCACTTGTTCGTTTAATTTTTCTTGCAACGCCGGGAATAAAGCCAAAGATTTAGCGCCATCTGTGTTAATAACAGTGCCAAACAGCATCATATCCATAAAATTCTTTCTTTCAAGCTGTGTCATGCTGTTCATAGCTGCTTGAATTTGAATTTGCTGTTCGGCCGACATACTGGCAAGTTTTTGCTGGAATGCCATATTATTTGCAGCTTCTTTGGCTTGCTGCATTTTGGCTTTGGCATCTTCACCAGTTATAGCACTAATTAAACGTAAATTTTCAGCATACTTAGCAGTTTCTTTGGCCACAACATCATTGGGTATCTTAGCGGCACCGCCTTGTGCTAAACGCATCAACTCAATAGTCTCACCCACTAATTCTGCTTGCTCTCTAAACCCATAACCTAAATTCATCAACTGTCGTTGAAGTCCCGAAGATTGTAAAGATTGAGTAATTCCACCTAATCTCTTAGTCGCGTCAGAAACACCAACGCCCATTAATGCAAAATTTTTACTTTGAGACTTAAGCACTTCGTCAAATTGATCAATTGTAAGCCCTGCACCATGTGCTGCAACACGCATTCCTGTCATGCCATTTGCAAATAGTGCGCCTGCATTATTAGCAGTTTCAAACAACTTTTGCGTTTTTTCTAATTCATTGGTTAAATATGGAAGTGCTGCTTCTGCTACCGCACCGGCTGCTTTAGAAGTTAAACCCAGTGCAGTACCAATTCCGGTTAACCCCAAACCAAATAATCTTAGAGGACCCCTTGTTGTGGCTGCAATACTTAATCCAAAATTTTGTGCTTGTTCCCCAAGTGCAGATCCAGCACCAGTAGCTGCGCTAGCAAGTCCTAACGCAGCGTCACCAGCTACTCTAACACCGCTTGCACCGCTTTGTAGTCCTTTTAATACCCCTGTAGTAGCGTTAAATAGCGGTTTTAGAGCATGATCAGTTAGAGCTTTAATGTTTTCGTCAAATTTACCTAGTTTTTCTTTGCTTTGTTGTATTGCTTTTTTGCGCTCTTCTTCCGTCCTTATAACATCTTTAATTGTATCGTGGTATGCACTTAATTGTTCTATGTTTATTTCATAGACTTCGCCCAAACTTTCCAAAATTTGTTGTATGTGTTTTTGCTCTTCTATGTATTTTTTTAACTCTGCGGCTGCTTCTTTTTCAGTAATCAGTTTGGCTTTAATAGCATTTTGCAGTTCGCGCTCTCGAACTGCTTGATCTCTAATCAGTTTTTCACTGCGGGCTTTAAGCTGATCAGCACTTAAATTAGCTAATTTAATTTTATCCGAAAAATCTTCAAGTGCTTGTCTGGCTTCATCAACCGTGCTACCACCAGGAAGACCTGCACCCCTCAATTGTTCTAATATTTGTCGCAGCAGTTCTGTTTGTTCATCCACGGTTTAAATTCCGATAAATAGTTATATCAATTATTTATAGTCTAAGATCATTATGGAAAATACCGCACAAAATCCCTTAATCAAACATTTTCGCCAGCCCGCTATCTACATCACACTACCAAGTCGAGGAAATTTTTGGGATCCTTCGGCAATTAATTTGCCTCCCACGGGTGAAATACCGGTATATCCGATGACAACCAAAGACGAAATCTTAATAAGAACCCCCGATGCATTGATGAATGGACAAGGGGTTGTGGATGTTATCCAAAGTTGTGTACCAAATATTAAAAATGCTTGGGCTATGCCCAGTGTTGATGTTGATGCAGTATTAATTGCAATTCGAATTGCTAGCTATGGAAATGAAATGGAAATAGATGCAAAGTGTCCAAAGTGCGGTGAATCACACAAATACGGGATGCCATTGGGGGAAGTACTATCAAAAATACAATGCCCAAATTACGATAAACCCGTCGAGGATAACGGATTAAAAATCTATCTACATCCACAAAATTATTTTAGTCTCAATGAAACAAATCAGAGAAGCTACCAAGAGCAACAATTAATGAGAACATTAACAGATCCAAATCTCGATGAAAAAGTAAAAATTGCAGAATTTAGCAAACAAATAGCAAGAATTGTTGAGCTTAATATCAAAGTTATTGTTGACAGCACTGCTTGTATTGTTACCAATGAAGGTGTTACTGTAACAGATCCAAGATTTATTCAAGAATTTTACGAAAATTCCAGCAAACAAGTAATTGATAAAATTAAAAAACAATTAGAGAAAAATTCAACAGATGCTAGTGTCCCCCCATTCAATGTTAAATGCTCTGAATGCCAAGAAGACTTTGTAGTTCCCGTAACATTTGACTATTCAAGTTTTTTCGGGCAAAGCTCTTAACTCTTACACGAGAGCAAGTTGAGAGCTGGTTTGATCAGCTGGAAAAAGAAATAAAGGCTCTCAAAGAGGAAGCTTTTAAGTTAAGTTGGCATAGCCGCGGCGGTCTAAGTTATGACGATGCATTTCTTTTGTCAAAATTTGACAAAGAAATTATGGCAAAAGTTATAGAAGACCATTTAGAAACTACTAAAAAAAGCAAATTACCTTATTTTTAAGGACTGCTACGCAGTCCTGCGTTTTCGCCTATCGGCTCAACGCATTTTTCTTTTCTTTCACTCTAGAGTATACCCTGTATGTATTGTGTCTAACGGTACTGTCTTTGGATGGGTTTCGCTAGATTCAGTCACAATTTGCCCGTCGTAGGACAAATTGCAACTGATGAACTTGCGTTTCGCTGAGTTCAACTGCCACACGGTCAAAGGGGATACGATTGCAACGCGGAGTCAGTGACTCTCCGTATTCGTTGGTCGCGAAGGCGGTCAGCCTGTACCTTCTACATTACCCCAGATTTGCCGCCCGTTACGCGGGACTTACAACTGACGGGACAGAATCATTGCCCTGACGCGCGAACTTTGATTCTGCTTGGGTTGTTATTGTTCTTATATGTCTTTTTCACAGAGCCCAAATCATTTAGCCTATACACTGCCCATAAGGATAGAGTACCATAATGCA
>JANZYY010000061.1 GCA_026419705.1 Fischerella sp. | reverse complement strand
ATTTCTACACCGATCGAACCAGCAACTACCTCCTTTGGTCAAGGTTTCTCGCTCACACCCTTGCAGCTGGTACAAATGGAGGGAGCCTTAGCCAATGGCGGTAAGTTAGTTACACCCCATGTAGTTAAGGGTTTAGTAGATAGTAAAGGTCAGATACACTATACGCCCACACGACCAGTACCACGGCAAATTTTTTCGTCTGCAACCACTCAACGAGTAGTAGAAATGATGGAAACTGTAGTTGCTGATGGTAGTGGCAAAGCATCAAAAATTCCAGGCTATCGCATCGCTGGCAAAACTGGTACAGCCCAAAAAGCCAGTAATTCCGGAGGTTATATGAGCGGTGCAAAAATTACCAGCTTTGTAGGTATATTGCCCGTGGAAGCACCGCGCTATGTCGTGTTGGCGTTGGTAGATGAACCGCAAGGTTCAAATGCTTTTGGTGGTACTGTCGCCGCACCAATTGTAAAAGCAGTGATGGAAGCATTAATTACAATTGAACAAATTCCGCCCAGCCAGCCAATAAATCAATAGTTAGTGATTGGTGGGCGAGGGGCATAAAAATTAGGAATTAGGAATTAGGAAATTTTCGCTCCCATCGCATTCATGATTTTCTCTTCCAGAACCCTTAAGAATATTTGAACTGAGCGATCGCACTGCCAAAGCTGTTATCGAAGCGATACATGAAGCAGAACAAAGCGCTGTATGGGCGTAATAATTTTCCAGCAATCTTATTCCTTTCGTAAAATACTGCTTGCTATACAAGTAGATTAAGTTATGAGACTATTCCTGTCAAACTTGGAAATGGATTTTTCTGGGTATCTTGGTGTCTATGCCGTTAAAAAAGAATGATGGAAATACCAAGACACTAAGACACAAATTTATTCGGGTTTTCTTCAGTAAGTACCAAGAAGAATATGTGGTTGATTTATCTGACGATCTCGTGCAAGTCGTGACAAACCTGGTGAACTAGACCTTCAATTTTCGTAAACTAGAATTACAAGCATTACGAGCATAAGTTTTTGCTTCAAAATCACGACAGTTGATAGCCTCTTCCGTGCAAGCCTGAATTGGATGTACCGTGCATTTGAGGCGATAGTCATTGGTGAAATATTCACAAGCAGAACAAGGTATTTGATGCAGTTTTTTCAAGTAATTGATTCCTTTTCTCATGGAAATTGCAATACTGCAAAAACCTAAAACAGCGATCGCCCAAGCACAGAAGCCGCAAAAAACATTGCCCAGCATGATTTATCCTCTAAAAAATTTCCAAAAAATCGCCCGCAGCTAATTGCTGTAAACCGCAGGCGTAGAACATTATGGGGAAAGTGAACTCAGCTTAAGCTTGACGAGAACGCCAAGAATGCCATGAATAACCCGCAAGTGCTAATACACCTAACAAAAACTGGATAAATACAGATCCAAGACGCTTGTCGCCGTAAAATTCTTTTGGGAAAACAGTCGTGTTGTGCTCTACAAAAATTGCAGAAATAAAAGCCATCAAAGCTAAACCAAGTAAGCTATAGGCTAGAATCTCCTCACCATTCTCAATCGGCAAAATTCTTCTAGCCCACACGAAAGGTTGGACAAGTATATGCCACACACCACCTAAAATTAGTATCAACCCAATCCAAATATGACCACCAACAACGTCTTCTAGGTTGTCAACACTCGCCATACCCAAAATATTCCAATCACCATCTTTTAGTCCTACCAAATATCCAAAGATTGTGACTGGGTTAAGCGTTGGGTTGCTAATTAGACGTACATTTTGGATGTGAGTGTCATAAATTCCGCCAAAAAACATTGCTTTTAGCACTAGTAGAAACGCACCAAAGCCTAAGATAATTAGGTGATGACCCAAGATCATACCAAGCTTTTTTGGGTCATTCCATTCATAGTGAAATTTAGCAACTAATCCTCCGCCATTGTGTAAAATAGCTGGAGCGCGAAAAACATGGAAAAGCCCACCAGCACCCAAAACAGCGGATGCGATTAAATGCAAAATTCCAATCACAAAATAAGGATAAGTATCGACTACTTCACCTCCAACACCTACACCCCACCCCAAAGTTGCTAAGTGAGGTAATACAGTTAATTTCTGCTCATACATTGGTACGTCAGGAACAAAGTGTGTCACCTCTGATATGGTGGTTGCTCCTGCCCAAAACATTATCAAACCTGCATGAGCAACGTGAGCGCCTAGTAGTTGACCTGACAAATCAATTAAACGGGCATTACCAATTAACCAAGGTGAATTTGTTCCTGCTGCGAATGTTTTTTCAGTAGAAATTGTCACAGTTGAATACCCTTTGGAATATGGAATTTTGAATGATGAAAAGGTACTGGGTATTGGGTATTAGTGATTGGCGATTGGGTACTGGGTATTGGGAGAAGATTCTTCTTATTTCCTAATACCTAGTCCCCAGTCCCCAGTCTTAAGAACTAATTTCAACGGCATTTAATACCCGTTCAACTCGTTTGAAGTCAAAGCCTATTGCCCGCAGTGCGTGCCAGAGATGACCTTGTAAGAAGAAGAAAGCTAGGAAGAAATGGGCGTTTGCTAACCATGCTCTGGCAGTATGATTTCCATAGGGTAACTGTACGGTGTCGGCAAAATAAGGACAAACACCAAACTTGAGTTCTAAAGGAGCTCCATAAAATTCCCCAGGATAGGCTAGAGTGTTAACTGCACAAAAATAAGCCGCAACAAATCCAGCTAAGGCAATACCACCCAAAGAATAAGAAAGAATCGCTTCGCCGGAAAAGATGAGCAGTTTCTTTGCCCAAGGGAAAGGTTCTGTGAGAATGTGCCACACACCACCGGCAATTAGGAGTAAGCCTACATAAATGTGACCACCGACTAAATCTTCTAGGTTGTCAACAGTCGCAAAGTGAGTTTGATAGCCAAAAATGACAAATGGGTTAAGGGTGGGATCGGTCACTACCCGGACATTATGAATCGTGGCGTCGTACAGTCCACCCCAGAACATAGCTTTTGCCACTAACAGCAAAGCCGCAACACCCAAAAAAATTAGGTGGTGTCCTAAGATAAAGCTGAGTTTCTTTGGGTCATCCCATTCAAAGTGAAATTTGTGGGCGCGTCCAGTTGCGTTTTTCAAGTTCTCAGGCCCTTTGAAGGTATGAAACAAAGCTCCTGCACCCAAAACAGCAGACGAAATTAGATGTAGTGCTCCAATCACAAAATAGGGATAAGTATCAATAACCTGACCGCCTGCTCCCACACCAATACCCAAAGTTGCTAAGTGGGGTAAAAGAATAAGTCCCTGCTCTCCCATTGGTATGTTGGGGTTATATCGAGAAATTTCAAACCAAGTAAAAGCCCCTGCCCAAAAAGCTGTCAGCGCTGCTTGCGCCACGTGAGCACCAATAAATAAGCCAGAAAGGTTGGCGAAGCGGGCGTTACCAGCCCACCAATCATATTTGATGTTGGAATTACCGTAGGTTTGCATTGCCTAGCTGTTTACTCCTTATTGCTATTGATAATCAAAAGATTGTTTGGGTTTTTGCAAAAAATACTTGCTTGTAAACTGGTAAACAAGATCTACAAGCAAGCTTTTTACTTGGATGTTGCTAAGGAACACAGTCAGAGGAAAGACTCGCCTATGGCTATTTTTCGGTTTTAAGAAACCATGAACAACCTATAAACGAATATTCATAGATGAAGTTGCACCCTGAGTCTGTTGCAGCTAATAATCAATACCTTGCAATTTAATCAATAGTCTATTGAGAATTAGTATTAATAAGCAAGTATGTTTACAAAACGTAACATTTTCCAGGTGACTTGGCGTCCCCCCTAACCGGAAATGTACCAGACGCGAAATTACCCTACCTGAACGCTTGCAGCCTACGCGTCTGGTACTTTTATTAAAGGCAGATATAATTTTTGGATAGCTGCAAACCGACTGAAAATTCCTCCTGATATATCAAAAGGCTGAGTAGGTATTTCTTAGTGCTTGTTCTATCGAACCAACCCTATTGAAATCGCGGATGAGTTGATGAGCTTTTGTTTCTCGCTTGTTGAGCATAATTTTCAGTGGTGCGAGCAAATTCATATCTGGATCTTCCCCAAGAGCAACTTCAGCAACTTGCAAAACTTGTGAGGCGATCGCAAAAATATCTTGGTTGTCAAACCCTTGTTGTGCAGAAAGTTGGTGCTTGGCTGTGTCTGGTACTGTTGCTCTACCAGGTAGTGATTCATCTAAAACCAGACCCTTTAACAAAGCTAGCAATCCAGCATAAATAGAAAAATCATCACAACTATCAAATGCTTTAAATTCAATCCGACCCACTTCCGCGGGAATGCGTGCTATTTTTGTCAATGAAGGTGCAGCCTGAATTAGTTGTTCTGGTTTTTCTACAAATACCATCGCTGCTGGTCTTTGACCTGTTCTAATAAATGTCCTGACTGATAGTCCTTCCCACAAACCACCTTGATAAAAGGGAGAACTATAACTAAAGGGAACAATATAGGGACTGTAATAAGTCAGCTTTTTGCCAATATCAATTATACGTTCGTAAGGTAAACCTGCTACGGAAATATTCAAATCTGGACCATAGGTCAGCATGGGAATATTGGCAGTTTGTTTTTCAGGTGATGCTTGCCTCCTTTTAATTTCATAATCATTTAATGGAGGTTCAGGCTGAAACACTGCATGGTAAGGATTAAAACTGATCAAAGCTGGAGAAAAGCCAAATTTGGCAGCGATTTCTTGCAGCAAATAAAAGCTTTCTGTCAGTTCAGTAATAGCACTTTGAATATCAGAGTTGATTGTGGTTCTGATTTCTATACCTTTAGGAACGCATTCGATCACCTTTTCTGAATCAGCAAATCTTTCAAATCCTTCTATGTACCACCTCTTCTTTTTAATACCAGCATCGCCGATGCGTAATTGAGGATAGTCATTGGCATAGGTAGGTAGCTGTTCGATAATTTGATTAAAATCAGCAAATTTGACGTTGGAAAAATCTGCAAACTTTCCTTCATCAGTCAGAAAAGCAACTTCATGCTCGATGCCAAAATAAAACATTATTTAGACCTTGATTGGAGAATTTATTAATGAAAAATCAACCTAATTTAACTAATGCTAGGCGATAGATATTTCGCAAGGGAGGAATGTATGAGAACAACAATCGAATCAAAAGCAAACAAAGAACCGGGAAACTCTCGCAAGAGATTAGCAAACAACTGTTTAACTTGATGTTCGCTAAGAAACATCAGCACGCCTTCCGCCACAAACATGCAAGGCTGTGTATCAGCAGCTTTAACCAATTGACGCCGTTCTGTTTCAGCAAAAAACTGCTTTCGCAGTGCCATTACATCTGGTAAATCTAAATTAAACCAACTTACCTCACTGTTATCTACTCGTTCAAAACGCGTGTTTAGTCCTGTACCAATATCGACAACGGAACCTTGGGGGTGTTTTTGAAGGTAAGCGTGTACCCAGTTGTCGATAATAATGCCTCGCAAACAGGCACCTATTTGAGAGTTAGTTGCAGTAGCGAATTTATCAAAATCGTAATCAATTGCTTCCAGCATCTCAGCCGATTTCGGGTCTACTATGATGGGGTCGGTTCCCTTAATTTCAGCAGCCCTAGCCCAGAGGGGAATTAATGGTGTTTCTTGAACCACACCAAGGTTAAATTTAGTTTTAGTCATGATATCTTTGATTTCGGACTTTAATTAAAAAAATTCTCAGTAATTCTAGCATAAGAAAAATTATAAAGAAGAAGCTAGGAGGCAGAAAGTATGAGATTTTTCATGTTTAGTGGGAAGGGTAGCCACCGATCGGCTACTTAAAATCTTTTTATCAGCTACTTAAAATCTTTGCTAACAAAAGCAACAGTACAGGAATTCAACACAGGCTAGTATGGACTTGGGAAAAGCTAGAGGCGTGAGTTTATGACAAGTGCTGTTCAATCTCCCTACAGCAGTGAACAAGTTGCCGCTTGGCTGCGGGGACTACTGACTATTGCTTGGGCAGATGGTGATTTTGATGACCAAGAAAAAGATTTAATTGCTAGTATCACCAAGGATGAACTGGCTTTAGGAACAAGCTTGGAATCTTTGGATGTGATTGAACCAGAGGAATTGGCAGCTGTCCTGGGCAAAGGCACAACAGCAGCAGAAAATTTCTTACGTACGGCTGTGATGGTGGCGATCGCCGACGGTACTTATTCTAAAAGCGAAGACTACCTTCTGCACCAGCTATGCAAAGCTTTGGGAGAGCCAGACAATTTACTAGAAGCTCTGCGCCACACCCTAGAATACCACCCACCAGAGCAGGTACAGCCACAGGTAGATACTCCACCATTAGTCATCGCACCCACAAAACCTCAACTTGACGCACTACGCCCAGTGCGCGAATGGCTGGATGGGCTAGAGATCGAAGATCCCAGAGTTGCCCGCTTTTTGTGCAAAATGATTCCCTCCCAATGTCCATTTGAGCGGGATGTCAAGCTATTTGGACACAAGATTGTTCACATCCCACCTCTATGTAAACTCAATCCACTTTACGAACAACTCGTAGGTTTGCGTTTCCGCGCCCTCTCCTATCTGGCAGATGAATGTGGTGAGGATGTTTCAGAATATATTTAGTTAATGGTTAGTGGTTAGTGGTTAGTAGGGAATGGAGTAAGAAGGAATGGGAAATAAAAATAACAATTACCAATTACCAACAACTAAACTACTAACTACTAACTACTAACTATTAACTACTAACTACTAAAACTACTAACTAAGTCCATGCAATTTATCGATCAAGCAGAAATTGAAGTAGAAGCAGGTAAAGGAGGCGATGGTATCGTCGCTTTCCGGCGCGAGAAGTATGTGCCAGCGGGCGGTCCTTCTGGTGGAAATGGGGGGAAAGGCGGTTCGGTGTTGTTACGTGCAGTAGAAAATCTGCAAACTCTGCTTGACTTCAGATACAACCATCGATTTAAGGCAGAAAACGGTGGGCGTGGCGGACCGAATAATCGCACTGGAGCAAATGGAAAGGATTTGATCGTTGAGGTACCCTGCGGTACAGTTGTTTATGATGCCCAAACAGGCGAATTAATAGGGGATTTGGTGGAACCTGGGCAAACTTTAGTTGTTGCCAAAGGTGGTAAAGGTGGATTGGGCAACCAGCATTTTTTGAGTAACCGCAACCGCGCCCCTGAATATGCCTTGCCAGGACTGCCAGGGGAAATTAAACAGCTACGTCTGGAGTTAAAATTGCTAGCAGAAGTGGGAATTATTGGGCTGCCAAATGCTGGCAAATCAACATTGATTTCGGCTTTATCAGCAGCACGTCCGAAAATCGCTGACTACCCCTTCACAACTCTTGTGCCAAATTTGGGTGTGGTACGCAAACCGAGTGGTGATGGCACAGTTTTTGCTGACATTCCTGGACTAATTGAAGGTGCTTCCCAAGGGGCTGGATTGGGGCATGATTTCTTGCGCCACATTGAACGCACGCGAGTCCTACTGCATTTGATTGACGCTACTAGTGATGATGCGATCGCAGATTACAACATCATTCAGCAAGAATTGCGTGCTTACGGGCGGGGCTTGTCAGAACGTTCCCAAGTTATAGCGTTGAACAAAATTGATGCAGTCGATAGGGAAAGCGTAGATTTAGAAGCACTGGCAACACGACTCAATCATCTTTCTCATGCGCCAGTCTTCTTAATTTCTGCTGTAACTGGTACTGGTTTAGAGCCGATGTTACAAGAAATTTGGTCAATACTCGATCAACTCGATGCTGTTAAAAATGAACAGTCTGAGATTGGGGAGCCACTGCGCCTTGGGGGAGGCGTCCGCGCATAGAGTCAGCACCTGTCCGGGTAGGGATTCTTCTGTGTCCGCACTTTCTGCGTTGTTCCTTCCAAGAGTTATTGATTCTCAGCAATTAAGTTTTTTTACTGACCATCTTGTTTTTGAGAATCAAAACTATTGGGATTAATATTAATTAACGGCAAACTACTATTACCACCCATCACCATCGGAAAACGCCCATCCCATTTCTCAATCGCTTGCTTTTGTAACAACTCTGGAGTTAAAGTTAGGCGTTGCAATCTCTGTGCTTCTGCTTGACCTTTGGCACGGTTGATTTCTGCTTGTGCTTCTTGTGTAGCTCTTTTAGCAATAAATTCTGCTTGTTTGGCTTCTTGTTCAGCTATTTGTTTAGATTCAATTGCCTTGCTAAACTCTGGAGAAAAGGCAAAATCGACCAGAGAGACATCATCTACAATCACACCATAAGCAGCAAGACGTTGCTTGAGATGCTGATCGATTTCTTCCTTTAAATCATTTCTTTTAGTAATTATTTCTTCTGCTGTTTTTTTAGCAGTTGCTGCTTTGAGAACTTCTGATACTGCCGGAGTCATAATTCCTGTGATAATTTGTTGTTCATCTCCGACTTGTTGATAAACCTTGTTTACTCTTGTGGGATCGACGTGCCAGTTCACAGCAACTTCGGTTGTTACTTTTTGCAAATCGCGAGAAGCAGCATCAGCCTTGAAACTGTTTTGAGCAACTCGTACATTAATTGTTTTGACTGATGTAATCATTGGCATAATTAGGTGAATGCCTTCGTCTAAAATCCGATTTTGGACTTTACCAAACTGCATGACAACGCCCCTTTCTCCGGCATTGACAATGGTAAAGGGTCGGAAAATAATTGCCAAAATTAATAAAATAATTCCTCCACCTAAGTAAAAAGTGAGTGGAAGATACTTATCGGTATTTCTTCTGTTGAGATGCATACTTTTGTTATTCCCTATAAGGTATATTTAATCCGGGGGGAATATCTACACATGTTACAGATGAATTTGATGTCCAGACTTTAGCTAAAGCTTACAAATTTTTCAAAGTAGTTGACATTGGTATATACACGGCGATCGGTAGCAATTTCAGAAAAATACTTTGAAATTAAATATGAAGATTTATCAACGTCATGCTTGGACTCTGACAGTAGAGGAAGCGATAGCGATCCAAGAAAAACTGCAATCTGAGGTAATTACCAGCGATCAATTCCAAGAACCAGTGCAATACGTTGCTGGAGTAGATATGGGTTTTGAAGTTGATGGTACAATTAGCCGTGCAGCGGCGGTGGTACTGAGTTTTCCCGATTTGCAGTTACAACAGACGAGCATTGCGCGTCGTCCCACATCTTTTCCTTATATTCCTGGTTTTCTCTCTTTTCGGGAAATACCAGCCGTGTTGGATGCTTTAGAAAAGCTAAAAATA
Source organism: Fischerella sp. (assembly GCA_026419705.1). Lineage (GTDB taxonomy): Bacteria > Cyanobacteriota > Cyanobacteriia > Cyanobacteriales > Nostocaceae > PCC9605. The sequence continues at coordinate 5,476 of JANZYY010000061.1, read as the reverse complement.
ACGCCAGATTTAATTTTGTGCGATGGTCAAGGGATAGCTCATCCCCGCAGATTTGGAATAGCTTGTCATTTGGGTGTACTAGTAGATATTCCGACTATCGGTGTAGCTAAATCTTTACTAATTGGCGAGCATGAGGAATTGCCAGAAACAAGAGGTAGCTGGCAGCCACTACGATATAAAGGTGAAACTATTGGGGCAGTGTTAAGGACACGCACGGGAGTTAAGCCCGTCTATGTCTCTACTGGTCATCGCATCAGTCTGACTACAGCAATTGATTATGTATTGCGTTGCACGCCAAAATATCGATTACCAGAAACTACACGTATTGCTGATAAATTAGCAAGCGATCGCTAATTACCATTGCGAAAAGGGATATTTTACTAAATTCCTATTGTAATATCTGGGATTGTCTGAAACTTCTTCGCCAATCCAGCTTGGCAATTCAATTTCTTGTTTTTCATCGTTGAGTTCGACTTCTGCTAGTATTAATCCTTTATTGACTCCTTCAAACTCATCTATTTCCCAAATCAAACCACCCCATTTTACTTTATATCTGATTTTTTCTATGAAAGGACGCTCGCACAATGTTTCCAGCATTTCCTGGGCATCTTCAATCGGAATGGGGTACTCAAACTCAGACCTGGAATACTTGATACTGGGACCTTTAATTGTTAAGTAACCTTGATTTCCTGCTATACGAACGCGTACAGTGACTCCTTGTGTAGGAATGTATCCTTGACGGTATATACTACTACCCTCCGCTAGTTTTCTCCAATCGTCTCCCTTCAGTAAAAATTTACGCTCTATTTCTTTTGCCATCTTAACTCCGTTGTTGGGTTTTTTAGGGAAAGTGAAGGTTAGCTTGGTTCAATTTTGAATCACTCAGTCCAGCTTTGCATAAAATTGTCGCTTTTTTAAATGCGGAGGTTCGCAAAGGATTTCAGAATTGCATTCGCTACAAAAAGACACTAAGTTCAATTAGTATAAAGTATATTTCGATACTCTAATTTCCTAGTAGATGGTTGTTTGCAGCTATTAGCTGCTAATACCGTTTCACGTTAATCACAATACATATAAATTTTATACCAGATATGTACATTGCAGGCGTTGGGGTAAATTCGCGTCCCTACTATCTGTATTTGTATTGCAGCTAGAGAGGGATAGTCTAGTGGTTTGCCAAAGCAACTTTGCAGGGTTTGTAGTTGGCGCTTTTGCGCTGAAGCGCTAACTACAAACAATACTTACCAGCAATTTTGGTTTGGTGGAGTACTAGGTCACAGGTTCCTCCTGAAATTCTCACCATCGAAATCTTCTTGGGGAAACAGAGCTGCATTTACATTTTACGGATTTGAGGTTGCTGACAAATTTTATAAACTTTGACTAATCGATCAATACCCTTAAAACGATAGTCTCCCATTTCTTGAAAGTACGAAGATTTTGACAGCATTCGATAAGTGGCTTCACTGACAACGCATTCACCAGGAGGACAAATTGCTTCCATGCGTGCAGCCAGATTTATAGTTGCACCTAAGGCAGTGTAGTCTACTCTTTGGGAACTACCGACATCTCCAACTACAGCCTTACCACTGTTAATTGCAATCCTCAATTGCAGAGGTTCCTGCCAAAAATTACTAGCATTAAGACGTTCCAGACGAGTAAGCATTTTCATTGCTGAAGATACCGCACGTTCGGCATGATCTGGTTGTGGTTCGGGAGCACCAAAAAATGCCATGATACAATCGCCAATATATTTGTCCAAAGTACCGCCATAGGCAAAAACTTCTTGCAGCATTTCCTCAAATAATTTATTCAGCAATTCGGCAATCTCATTGGCTGTGAACCGTTCGGAGATGGCGGTAAAACCGACAATATCCGCAAACAAAATGCTGATTTCACTCTCGCGTGGAGGTAAGCGACCATCAGGTAATGCTCCCACAGCGATTAGTTGCTGCACAACTGCTGGAGAATGATACCGTTCTAGTCTGTGGCGAATCACTTCTTCGCTTTTGAGTTTTTCTGCTAACAGCCAACGTTGGACGCTGGAAGCGACAAGGTTTGCCAAAGCCGAAAAAAAGCTGAGTTCTTCTTCTCCTTCTTTTGCCCAATGGTAAGAAGAGAGATGGGCATCAGCATAAAGAACACCAACTACTTTATTTTCATCCCATAAAGGTACTGCCATTGCACTACGAATATCTTTGACGAGAATACTGTGTTCGCCAGCAAAGCGTTCATCATGCTGTGCATCAGCGGTTTGAATGGCGACTTTTTCTTCAAAAACTTTCTGACAAATACTACGGCTAATCCAGCTACCATCATTTGGTAGATATTCATATTGACAGGTATTTCTAGTAGCAGCATTCAATAACTCCAATTTACCGCCACCACTGATATCGATTAACAATGCCAAGCGATCGATACTATTTAAATAACGAAAGACGACTTCCTGTACTTGAGAGAAAATTGCTTCTATAGATGCTGCTGCAGAAAGATTCTTGGCTATGTTTACCAAATCTTTGAGGCGAGCAATACTTTTATCTTTGTTGCTGATATCACCGTTTTGACTATCAGCTTGTATCCATTGTTCTTGTAGTTGTTTAACGTTGTGAAAAATAGTTCTGTGTTCGCTACTGTCAACCCGTTCCCGTTTAGGTATGGCTGTTTCTAAAGCATCTGCCAACAGTACTAAAACACTCACATCCCCCAACCAAATAATGTCGCCGTGACGCACCTGCTGAGGAGAGGTGACAAGGCGATCGTTCAATTGCGTCCCGTTTTTGCTGCCCATATCTTCAATCATCCAGATATTAGCAGCAGTTTTCATCAGACGGGCGTGCCAACGAGAAACTCCCCCAAAGGGTAAGTATAGATCGCACTCCGGCAAACGACCGATGGTGAATACATCTTGAGCGACTGTCACCGTTCTTTCTGTATTTCCCTCTTGCAAGCGCAGTTTGAGTTCAGTCATGGTTGTGATTGATCTATCTTGGAAGCTGGGGAATATGCCAAGGTTTAATCTTTACTATTTATGGCACTTTCCAGGACATCCCGACAACTCTGAATTATCAATTAAGTTATAAATATTACCGTGAAACCGAATGATTTTATCTAGCCAGTTTGAATTCTCCGCTCTTTTTCTGGAAAACGGGCTAGATAGGTTGAAGTATTTTGAGGATAAAAATTTCAGTAGATGCAATTTCAGGCAAAAAAATACTATTACTACCTTCTTTACAGAATTTTCACAAAACATTTATCGTCTCTAGATATTTATTATTTCTGAATAGAAAATACTAAAAAATAGCGCGTAGTTTTAGCGTGGTTAATCACTGAGTTTAAGTATAGATGTTGAATTCATTAATGGTAATTTTCAGAAATATAACCTAACCTGAGTTAGATATTGCCAAGAAGTTGTATAACTAAAATTAACTGTTATGAAAAAACATCAAATTTCTCGCACAACTCATTCCTTAGCCTTAAAAGATTATGGACTTGTTGGTGTCAGCATACTAGTAGTGCTGTTAGCGACATTGTACCCCTTTAATTTTTCATTTCCAGAAAATTTTTCTTTACAAGAATTGATTGGCAGTTTTATTAATACCAGTACTTTTCAAGACAGGGTTAACAATATTTTATTGTTTATACCTCTAGGGTTCTTTTTAAGTTGTATATTGCAAAGAATTAGGACGACATTAATACAGGAAATTTTAATAGTTACATTGACAAGTACGAGTTTATCAACGCTAGTTGAAGTTTTACAAGTTTTCCTTCCTTCTAGAGCACCTACTCCTGAAGACATTATCAACAATAGTATTGGTGGTTTTGTCGGTTGGCTTTGCTTTAATTGGTTTAGTTCTAAAAGCTTTGCATACAAATTAGCAAGTGTAGAAAACAATGCAAGTCACCAGGTTCATAAAAGAATAGCTGGGTTTTGTATTGGATATATATTATTAACATTCCTAACTTTGGTATATTGGCAAAGTACGACATCGTTGAGTAATTGGAACCCAAACTATCCACTGACTATTGGTAATGAAGTCACAGGAGAAAGACCTTGGCGAGGATATATATCTGAAATTCATATTGCTGATAGGGCTATTTCAAACAGTGAGGTGTTGCAGGTATTTGATGATATAAATTACTTTCATAATCTCGGAGATTCTCTTCTAGCTTCTTATCAATTAGATCAAGAGGGCAAATTATTCTACCGGGATGAAAGTGGAAAGCAACCTAAACTCTTGTGGCAAGGTCAACCCTCAGATGCTCACGAAAGAAAAGGAATTTCATTGAGTTCAAGTCATTGGCTAGAAACAGCATATCCCGTTAATTACTTGAGTAAAAGAATATCTAAAACATCAGAATTTACCATCAGTACTACTGTAACTACTGCTGATATAAATCAAACTGGTCCTGCTCGAATTATCTCAATTTCCAATGACAACATGCGTCGTAATTTTACTGTGGGACAGCAAGGAAAAGATTTAAATTTGCGATTAAGAACACCGCTAACTGGAGAAAACGGGGTAGATTTAACACTGAATATTCCAAATATTTTTGTAGATACAAAACCACATCATCTCATCATCACTTATTCCCGAGCAACTATCCAGGTATTCGTAGATAATCTCAAAAAATCTTACTCATTGAATTTGCTGGATTTAATACCAGTAGAACAAAAAATCTTCTACTATGCGTTAACTTTTATACCTTTAGGTATTTACCTGGCACTCCTGACTATTTTGACAAAAAGAAATCTAATCACCTATAGATTATTAATAGTTTTTGGTGCATTATTACCTTCTTTAATACTGGAAGCTCTTTTGGTGAGCAAGAATGGTAAAGAAATTAGCTTGAGAAATATGTTATTGGGTATCTTATTTACAGCAGGTACCGCATTGATATTGAGAATAAGGGCTGCAGTGTTAGTAAAAAAGATAGTCTCACAGTGAGTGAAGCTGTTAGTAGCTAACGTGCAGTCTGTTTCACATCACCTTGCTAGCAACGTTCTGGCAAGGTGTACAAGCGGGATTTGCTTGCATGGAATGTGACAAGCGCGATCGCATTCATCAAAAAAATGCTGCGAAAAATTGGATATCTACCGTTTATACATAAATTTTGCGATCGATCCTGAAAAAATACTGAATTATTGTAAAAGTCTATTGTTGTTAGATTTTAACATTAACTCAGCCATAGCATGATTGGCACATTGCTAGATCGGCGATACAAGGTGGTTAAAATGCTAGGTCAAGGAGGATTCGGTCATACTTATATTGCCGAAGATACTCGCCGTCCTGGCAATCCTCTGTGCGTAGTCAAACATCTCCAACCAGCTATCAGCGATCCCGATTTTTTGGAAACAGCAAGACGCTTATTCAAAAGAGAAGCAGAAATCCTGGAAAAACTGGGCAATCATGACCAAATTCCCCGGCTTTTAGCTTACTTTGAGCAAGACGAAGAATTCTACTTGGTGCAAGAGTATATC
>JANZYY010000611.1 GCA_026419705.1 Fischerella sp. | reverse complement strand
CTGGAATCTCTGCACTCACATTTCTCTCAATACTATTTAATAATGCTACTAGCTGATCGTAAACAGGATCGTTGGCGAGGGTATAAATACCAAAGGGTTTCATACTTAAACATTATTTTGCCTTTCAAATGATAAGCAGTTCAAATATACAGGTATCCTGACGATGACATAAACTATACCAACAGGTCATTCTATATATATCACTGCGCCCGTTATTATTATTCCCTGTTTGTGTCTTTTATGAACATCTTAATGCTATCTTCCACTTTTCCCTATCCACCCAGTCGGGGAGGAACCCAAGTACGAACGTTTAATTTGCTCAAGTATCTCAATCAACGTCATACTATTACTCTTGTAACCCAACGGGAAGCAGATGTTACAGATGCGGAAATCGCAGAATTACGGAAGCAAGTGGATAGCTTGGTTATTTTTGATCGTCCTCCCGACACTGGAACCAGTGGCGGAATTTTAAAAAAAATCCAGCGTTTCCATGCATTTTTGCAAAATGGAATTCCGCCAAGCGTCTTAAATCGTTATTCTCTTGAGATGCAAGAATGGGTGGATAATTTTGTACTGGCTGGAAAATGTGATGTCATTACCTGCGAACATAGTGTCAATGAAATCTATGTGAAACCACATTTCCAAAAACAGGTAAGAACGTTAGTCAACGTGCATAGTTCTGTCTACGGAACTTGTCGCAACCAGCTACAAACTGGTATTTCTGAAAATCCTTTACGTGAGAAAATTAATTTACCGCTATTGCGACGTTATGAAAAATACTATTGTTCAAAATTTTCGGCAATTGTGGTGACTACAGAAGAGGATAAAATTCAACTGCAAGAATTCAATCCCAAAAGGGAAATTACAGTCATTGCCAATGGTGTAGATTTAGGATCATTTCCTTATCGTGTCAGCGATCCGGGAGGACATCGCTTAGTTTTCATTGGTGCTATGGATAATTTAGCAAATATTGATGCTGTCTGTTTTTTCTGCAAAGAAGTTTTGCCAAAAGTTCAACAAAGTTACCCAGATACAACTTTTGATATTGTTGGTTCTCGTCCTGCGCCAGAGGTGTTAGCACTTCAAGAAAAACCAGGAGTTACTGTGACTGGACGTGTACCTTCAATAGTAGAGTATTTGCATAAAGCAACTGTTTGTGTTGTACCGATGCGGACGGGATTTGGTATTAAAAATAAAACTTTAGAAGCAATGGCAGCAGGTGTGCCAGTAGTAGCCAGCGATCGCGGTTTAGAAGGACTGGCTGTAGATGGTGCGAATGTACAGCTAGCAGCATTTCGAGCCAATCATCCAGCTGAATATATTAGCGCTATCAGCCACTTATTTAGTAACCCACAATTGCGAGATGAATTATCTTGGAACGGTAGACAATTAGTAGAAACAGAATTCACTTGGGAAAGCGCTGGTAGACGCTATGAGCAAGTATGTCTCGCAAAATAGTAGAGACGCTTTAAACATAGCCTCTCTACAAGAATTTGAATAGGTTACTGTTGCATTGAAGGTGCAGCAAAAATCCTACTAGATATGGGAATACGTGGATTAGGATTAGTAGCAGCTGATTTGGTACTGGTGGTGGAAGCGCTATCAACTGATTCAGAAATAACAGATGTTACAGTTGTATCTGTAGTAGAACCAGATTGAGATGCTATTGCCATGCTGCTATTTTTAATATTTTCTCGCTCGGATTTTCTCTGATTTTGAGCTGGAGAAGGAATGGCGATCGCAACAGAACTAGTTGCTAACATCAACACTAGCAAGTAATGAAGAGATTGGCGCATGTGAATAATTAAAGTTTTACAGTAGTTGTTTGTTGTTTGGATAGTCTTCTAGTCTTCAGTTAATAGAGATTAACTGGATAGATACACCTATAAGTAATAATTTGGGCATCGCTGATTTTGCTGTTAAATGCAAGCTCATCCAGCGCCACAACTATTCAAAATTTATTTGCTTATACAGAGTCTCAGCAAGAGAAATTTCCCGGAAATATCTAATTGATTTTTTTGGTTGTCAAAAAGCTTGTTTTTTGGTATTTCTAGCTAGATGTACAAAAAATTTATGAACCTGTTCCTTTTTTTAGGAGAGCGTGGAAACAGATCCTTCACATCTTGCAGCGATCCCAACAGTCTGGAGACAGAGTCTGCAAGCCCTCGTTACCCGGTTGACGTGGGGCCGTTTCATTCTAAAAAGGAAAAATCTAAATTCCTCCAACCTCTGAAATTCTTTGCGATCTTTGCGTCCTACCCTACGGTCAGCCGCTGCGCGTCTATGTGATTTGTTTATACAGATATTTTCTGGGTGAGAAGGGATTAATCTATTTTTTTCTCCAGAGAATGAAACAGCCCTGACCCGGTTGAGGTGGGGCGTAATCCTTTGGTGCAGGGTATGGTGCAAGATATCTGATTCCCCAAGTTCTTTAAGAAGTTGGGGATCTTGTTGTTAAAAGGAGAAGCTAGTCCGCAATATACCCATCGTAATTGGGTCACTGTCTGGAGTATGACCAGGTTCCCAAATATGAATTATCCCTGGTGTAACGCTGATGTTATCTGTTACTTGAAAGCGGTAGAAAGCTTCAAGTTGAATTGTGGTTCCCGGTTGTCCGCCTGGACGTCCTAACCCTGTATTTATAGAATCAGGGACATTGTTTCCCACAGGTAAGTCACTACTTACGATTTTTGGCGGTTGTCCGAAATAAATTCCACCCAAATTACCCCTAGCAAATAGATCGGGGAAATTGAGATACACCATATAATTGGTCGTCTGTACATTTCCCGATTTGCCAGGAATACGAGAATTCATATAGCCAAACCAACCACCTAAAGTTACTTGGGGTGAGATTTGCCAATTTACAGAAGTACCAACAGCATTAGTTTGTAGCGGTTGTGATTTGTTGGTATCAGGATTAACTGCTGTTAAGCACTCGTCCCCCGTGAAAGTCAGCAAGCATCCATTTGACGAGTAATTATTAACGTAATATAAGCTGAGATCGACAGCATCGAATGGTGTCAGCAACAATTGCACGCCAGTGGTGGTGTTACCATCAAATAAACCGCTGCGCTTGCCAGGATTTCCAGGTACATTACTAGCATAAATAGCTTGTAAACTAGCACGTTTGGCAAATTGCCAATCAACAGCAACACCACCACGGCCAAATCCAATATCCAAAATTGGATTTCTTTGGGCAAAAAATGATAGTGGTCCTGTCGCTGCACTTTCTGCTCGGTTCGGACCTCGGAAAGCACTAGCCATATTCACACCT
>JANZYY010000610.1 GCA_026419705.1 Fischerella sp. | reverse complement strand
CCAAAAGTAACGCCCACTAACAACAGGGTCATTGAGATCCACTTCTTTGTTGGCGATCGCATCGACATTAATCTGGGTTAATTGCACCGGTAAGGCTAGGTACGTATCCAAATGGTCATTGACTTGTTGACTGGCTTTATCTACCAACTGGTTAGCAAGTTCATTGACTGCCTTTTGCCCATTTTTGAATGAAAGATATCCGACTAGCCCGACTGCTACAAGAATTTGCAGCAAAAAGGGAACAACAAGAATTGGCTGTAAAGGAAGTTGTTCAAACCACCTAGAGTTTTTATGCTGCATACTCGAGAAACCGAATTATCAATCAAGCTTCCCTTAGAGTTCCCCTAATAGCGCTTCCCGTATCAAATTCAACTGGAGAGGGCTAGTACTCCACCAAACCAAAATTGCTGGGTAAGTATTGTTTTTAGTTAGCGCTTCAGCGCTAAAGCGCCAACTACAAACCCCAGAACGTCAATTCAGTATTCAGGTGTGGCGCCGAAAGTCTTATTTTCTCAATCAGCAACGTCATACTTGCTAGCGATGACAACCATAACTGAAAATTGATCTAATAAAGCTGCTGTTGCCAATACCAAAGCGATGACGGATCGGGTTTTGATTCTTGGAGGACGGGGGCGGATCGGCAGTAGTGTTGCTGAGGATTTAGCCACCCATACTCAAGCAGAAATTATCATCACTGGGCGTACCCCTAAACAGACACGAAATATCTCGCCTTTGCAATACTTAGTGCTGGATTTGGCAGATGTAGAGAAATTGCAGGAGGCGATCGCTTCTGCTAACTTAGTTGTTCATTGTGCGGGTCCTTTTCACTATCGAGATGCTAATGTTCTAAAAATTTGTATTGAAGAAGGTGTTAATTATGTAGATGTTAGTGACCACCGTTCTTTTACTAGCAAGGCGCTCAATTATCATGAAGAAGCCATCGCTGCGGGGGTGACAGCAATAATTAATACTGGTATTTTCCCTGGTATTTCTAATAGTATGGTGCGTCATGATGTCGAACAATTTGACACGCCAGAAAAAATACATCTGAGTTATTTGGTGTCTGGTTCTGGTGGTGCTGGTATTACGGTGATGCGAACCACATTTTTAGGTTTACAAAATCCTTTTCTAGCATGGGTAGATGGTACGTGGCAAACAGTCAAGCCTTATAGCGATCGCGAAATCGTTTACTTTCCACCACCCTACGGCGCCAGTGGAGTTTACTGGTTTGATATGCCAGAAACCTTCACCTTGCCCCGTGCTTTCTCAACAGTCAAAACCGTAATTACTAAATTCGGCTCTGTCCCTGATTTTTACAATCACCTAACTTGGATAGCAGCCCATGTCTTTCCTAAGTCATGGATACAGAATCCCAAAGGTGTAGAATTTCTTTCTCATGTTAGCCATTTGATGACAGATGTGACCGACCGCTTTACTGGTATTGGAGTAGCAGTTCGTTCGGAAGTCACGGGTCAAAAAAATGGTCAGCAAGCTGTATATTGTTCGACTTTGGTTCATGAAAATACCGCTGCTGCTGCTGGTTGTGGTACAGGTAGCATTGCCCAATTTTTACTAGAAGGAACGCTCAAAAAACCAGGAGTATGGCCTGTTGAAGAAGTATTGCCAACAGATTTATTCACACAAGCAATGCAAAGCCGAAGGATCGCAGTTCGACAAGGTTGGATGAATTAGCAAAGCCGGCGTTACATTCCATGGGGATGGAGAATGAACCACCATAGACGCGCGCAGCGCGGCTGACCGCAGGGTAGACACTAAGAGCGCCAAGAATTGAGTTTTTCAATGAAAAGAGAAAATAAAATCATGCCGCTTTCGATTCAGAAATCTCACGTAGCAGCATGAAAGGCTGATACACAGCATCTACGAGTGATGGCATTTCACGTTAATCATGATACATGTAAATTTTGTAGACGAGAAGCTATCGTGCCCGAACCCCTGCTGTATACGCGTTTATACTGTTTAATTTTGTATTATGTATAACAAATCGCTGCTAACAGGTCGATAATCAGAATATCAGGGCGAGTCTAGGCAAGAACGCGCCGGCAATACCTTGGTCAAGCGATGGTAATCTGCCAAATACTGCTCTAAAACCCGAAATTGAGGTAAATTCAACCTGTAATAAATCCAACGTCCTTCTTGACGGCAGAGAACTAAGTCAGCTTCCTTGAGAGTTTTTAGATGAAAAGAAAGTTTTGACTGACTTACCTCCAAGATCTCACACAGGTCACACACGCACAGTTCGCGTTCTCGTAACAATTCTAAGACTTTAATCCGCAATGGTTCCGAAAGGGCATGAAATCCAGAAACAATTGCATCTGAAACGGTTGAGGGGGTTTGCATCAATTCCAAGCAAATAAATGTACAAATGTACGTCTTCTCTATTGTGAACTAGAGACAACTGCATCCGCTTGATATTGGATACCAGCTTGTTTAAATCTGTGCAAAACTTCAGCAAAGCGATCGCACTCTGCAATCAAACTGATTCTTACATATCCTTCACCACCAATACCAAAGGCATTACCAGGAGTGACGACTACACCAGTTTGCTGCAATACCCACAAAGCAAAATCCGTCGAACTCATACCCACAGAACAAGGAACCCACAAATACATCGTCGCCTTGGTTTTGGGGATATTCCAACCCAACTCTGCCAACCCCTGAATCAGAAAATCGCGACGGGTGCGATAGCGATTTTGGACTTCCTGCAAATAAGAATCGGGTAATTGTAAAGCTGTTTCGGCGGCTGCTTGCAAGGCTGCAAAAATACCGTAATCCAAGTTAGTTTTCAACGTCCGCAAACCTTGAATCACATGATGATTGCCAACCACAAACCCGACGCGCCAACCTGCCATATTATAAGTTTTAGACATAGTGTGGAACTCCACACCAATATCTTTGGCTCCAGGGATTTCTAATAAACTGGTTGGTTGATAGCCATCAAAAGCTAACTCGGCATAACACAAATCGTGTACGAGGAGAATTTCGTATTTGCGGGCAAAAGCAACGATTTCTTCAAAAAATTCCCGCGGTGCTGTGGCAGCAGTCGGATTGCTAGGATAGTTAAAGTATAGAATTTTTGCTTTTTCGGCAATAGCGTCAGGAATGGCTGCCAAATCAATTAACCATTCGTTTTCTGGTTTGAGAATCAAGCTATAGACATTTCCTCCGGCAATGATTGGACCGCGAAAATGGACTGGATAAGAGGGGGAAGGAACTAAAACCACATCTCCAGGATCGATGTATGCTAGTGCCAGAT
>JANZYY010000609.1 GCA_026419705.1 Fischerella sp. | reverse complement strand
ATGTGTATAAGAGACAGCGGATGGAGAGAGATTTGTGCAATTGCTCGCAGAGGCGATCGCTCAAAGTTTTGATGCAGTCAAAATTCAAGACTGGGTTAATAACAGCGGTAAAGAATTTTTTAGCTTTCATGCAGAAGAGATCCCCCCAACCCCCCTTGAAAAAGGGGGCGATGTTCCCTCCTTCTTAAGGGGGGATAAGGTGGATCAACCCACATCAAACAGCGGTAAACTAATACTAATTCGCTCCCTAAATCAAAAACAGCTATGGCAAGCATTTGAAACCTTACTGCAGTTACCCCAAATCTTAGCGGGATCTGAAGATCGGCGAGTAGTCCTGATTTTGCAGAGTTTTCCCCACATCCGTTCATGGGATCGCCATGGTTTGTGGGAGAACACACTGCGGCGGGAAATCAACCAACAAACTCATGTCAATTGTGTATTGATTACAACGATTGCCGAAATCGCTCACCATTCTAAACAAACTAATTATCCACTGGAAATTGTCCAGTTAGCACCTTTAGCAAAAGATGTGATCGCAGTGTGGGCGAGAGAGATTTTACAGACAGTAGGATTAACATTCGATCCTCGCTCAAAAGCACTGCAATTATTTTTAGATGCAGTACAAGGACACATTGGCGATGCTGTAGCAATCATTCGCCGCTTGCAAACGTTGCGCCGTCCCGATGGATTGATCGCCGAACAAGAAGTACAGCAAGCAATTGCAGAACTGCTCAAAGATCTATCTATCACCTTTGAGTCCTTATTGATGCTACTTCCAAGCAATCAAGTCCATATTTTAGAATGTTTGGCTATAGATCCTACTGACAAACCCCAAAGTCGAGAGTATATTCAAAAACATGGTCTTTCTCGTGGTGGCAGTCTTCAGGGCGCACTCAACGGACTTCAGCACAAAGGCTTGATTTACGGTGCCGAACAGCACTATCAGCTAGCATTACCTTTACTAGCTTTATGGTTACGCCAGCGTTTGAGTGGATAAAATCGAACCTAACACTCTGACGAATATAAAAACATGAATATTGCGATCGCATCTTCCGGCTTGCGTTTGGCACATTTGTAGGACTACCCGATTCAACTCAATTTTGTGGAGATGTCGCGTGCTTTTCCCGCTGCGGAAGCAGATGTAAACTTGATCGGTTCTCACCTGGTCATAAACTGACTTTTGCAACCAAGGAGTAGGTCAGCGTTTAATTGAACCTGCGATCGCCACAAAATCTATTTTAGAGACAGCTGCATTACCTCCACAACATAGAAGTTTTGACCAATGACCAATGACTTAACAAAAAAGATTTATGAAAGTTTACGAACTTCAAAGTAACACAGGCATTGATGCGCTGAAATTAGTTGAAAGACCGGAACCTAAACCCCAATCAGGTCAAGTTCTTGTGCGTGTAAAAGCCACGTCCCTGAATTATCGTGACCTGATTGTTGCTGAGGGAAGTTATGGATTTGCACAGAAGTACCCTTTAGTTCCGATGTCTGATGGTGCGGGTGAAGTTGTCGCCGTGGGTGAAGGGGTAACGCGAGTAAAAGTGGGCGATCGTGTAGCGGGGATTTTTTTTCAAGAGTGGATCGACGGTCAACTGACCCGACAGAAGATGAAATCGGATTTGGGAGGTGGTATTGATGGCATGTTAGCTGAGTATGTCGTTTTACACCAAGATGGACTAGTAATATTACCTGACCACCTATCCTATGAAGAAGGTGCTACCTTACCATGTGCAGCCGTTACAGCATGGCACGCCCTGGTAACTAAAGGTCATGTCGGCGCCGGCGAAACCATATTATTACTCGGTACAGGAGGGGTATCTATATTTGCCCTCCAGTTTGCCAAGATACACGGCGCGAGGATAATTATTACTTCTAGCAGCGACGAGAAATTAGCACGCGCCAGAGAATTAGGTGCGGACGAGACAATAAACTATAAAACAAATCCAGATTGGGAAAAGAAAGTTTATGAACTCAGCGATCGCACTGGTGCAGATCATGTCATAGAAGTAGGCGGGCCTGGGACTTTACCAAAATCTCTACAAGCAGTGCGAATTGCAGGACGCATTAGCTTGATTGGCGTACTGTCTGGTAGAGGAGCACAGGTAGATCCTCTACCCATACTCTTTAAGAGTTTAACAGTACAGGGTATTTATGTCGGTAGCCGGGAAATGTTTGAGACTATGAATCAGACAATTTCTCAGCAGCAAATCAAACCTGTAATAGATAGGGTGTTTCCGTTTAGCGAAGCACAGGCTGCTTACCGTTACCTGCAAAGTGGATCTCATTTTGGGAAAGTAGTAATTCAAGTGAGTTGTTAGATCCTGGGTGTCTTAGTGTCTTGGTGGTTATACAAAAATTTTTCACCACAAGGCTCCAAGACACGAAGAAACAAGTTCCATGAGACTGCACTTAAAATCTTTGTTTAAAGCAAAATGAATTTATGTTAATCATATTGAAGCATCTAAACTGAGGGTGTACTTTTCCATGTAACTTTGTAAAAAAGCAAGAAAAAATGTGATATGGTAAAGCGAATTTCAGTTGACATTGAAAGCTTAAAGGAAGAAATTGAACAAGCATACTCAAAAGATCAATTTTGGTGTCAGCTATCACTAGCTCAGAAAATTCGCACACTCATTCAAGATGACTTAGATAAAATTAAAAGCCAGCAAAATAAACTAAATTGATAAAATCTCTGTGAGGATTTGACTTCTAGGTTTTATGCCTGCCAAGTTATCCTTGCTTGCTAATTTCATTTTTTGTGTTTCCTAGTAGATTCAGGGAAAAGTGACCATTGTTGCAACTAAAATTTTACTAGTTGATGACTGCCTAGAAGACCGAACAACCTACCGCCGCTACTTGTTGGCAGATAAGCAGCACACCTACAGTATTTTAGAGGCAGAGACTGGACAACAGGGTCTAGAATTGTGTCAGCAGCAATTACCCGATGTGATTTTGCTGGATTATCTACTCCCAGATGTAGATGGAATCGAGTTTCTCAACGAGCTGAAGACTCAGTTGGGTCAAACAAACCTTCCAGTCATAATACTAACGGGTCAAGGAGATGAACAAATAGCAGTAGAGGCGATGAAAGGCGGTGCTGCTGACTATTTGGTTAAAAGAAATACAAGCTCGGAAAGCCTTTGTTTTGCTATTCACAATGTACTAGAAAAAACTTGCCTGCGTGAGCAGCTTCTTGAGAGTGAAAAACGTTTCCAGTCCACATTTAACCAAGCAGCTGTTGGTATCGCTCACGTAGAATTAGATGGACAATTG
>JANZYY010000608.1 GCA_026419705.1 Fischerella sp. | reverse complement strand
CCTTGGAACCGCAATCAACAACCTTATATCCCCACTGAAGAAGCGATCGCCCTAGGGATTGCCAGTCAACTCACCAATATTCTCCGAGATGTTGGTGAAGATGCGCGCAGGGGACGAATTTACATACCTCAAGAAGATTTGGTGCGATTCAATTACACCGAACAAGATTTGTTCAAAGGCGTCGTGGATGAACGCTGGCGCTCCCTCATGCGCTTCCAAATTGCCCGTACTCGCCAATTTTATAGCAAAGCAGAAAAAGGAATTAGTTATCTATCTCCCGATGCTCGGTTGCCCGTGTGGGCAGCTCTGATGCACTACAGTAGAATTTTGGAAAAGATTGAAAACAACAACTACGACGTTTTTAGTCAGCGTGCCTACGTACCTCAGTGGCAAAAGTTAGGCAGCTTGCCATTAGCCTGGTTGCGCTCGCAAGTACTTTAATTAATCATTTGTTGTTGGTTGTTGTTTGTTGTTTGTTGTTTGCAACTACCAACAACCAACCACCAACAAAATACAAATAACTATTGACTCACACCTAAGAATCTGCTATTATTTATTATATTTGCGACCCTGGAGAGGTGGCTGAGTGGTCGAAAGCGGCAGATTGCTAATCTGTTGTACGGTTCGTAAGGCCGTACCGAGGGTTCGAATCCCTCTCTCTCCGTTTTTTGTAGAGAGTGAAAAGGCGATATATCGCCACTCCATAAACGTTCTGAAAAAATCTAGCTCTAGATATACACGGGAAATAGGCTTTTACACCTTTTGGGTGATGCTATTATTTATGCTTTGGAGCCATTAAAGATTAAACTTAATCTTCAATTAAGTTTGATTCGACTGTGAGGCTCCTGAGCAAAATAGGAGTAAAAGCAATATATGAAAAAGATTATTGGTGCCTTTGCCCTAACCCTAACTACTTTAACAACTGGCTTGTTAGTTGCAGCTTGTGATGGAAATAATACCACTACCCCCAACGCAAGCGGTAACGGAGCTACCAGTACCCCAGCAGGTTCGACCACCACAGTTCCTGTTGGTAGTGGTCAAGGACTAAAAATTGGCTCATTGCTACCAACAACAGGTGACTTAGCTGCGATTGGACAGCAGATGGTAGAATCTGTTCCCTTACTTGTCAATACCGTCAACGCTTGCGACGGTGTAAATGGAAAACCTGTCACCTTAGTGCAAGTAGATGACCAAACTGACCCCAAAGCTGGTGCTGCTGGTATGACCAAGTTAGCAACCTTGGATAAAGTTGCAGGTGTTGTGGGTTCCTTTGCCAGCAGCGTCTCCAGTGCTGCAGTCTCGATTGCCGTGCCGAATAAAGTCATGCTCGTCTCTCCTGGCAGCACCAGTCCCGTATTTACAGAAAAGGCAATTAAAGGTGATTATAAAGGCTATTGGGCGCGCACTGCACCTCCAGATACTTACCAGGCACAAGCTTTAGCTCAACTAGCCAATAAAAGAGGTTTCAAACGAGTTTCCACTGTTGTAATTAACAATGACTACGGTGTAGGCTTTGAAAAAGCATTTGTGCAAGCATTTGAAAAATTAGGGGGAACCGTAGTTAACAAAAACAACCCTGTCCGCTACGATCCCAAAGCTACCACATTTGATACTGAAGTCCAAGCAGCTTTTGCGGGTAAACCGGATGCTGTACTGGGTGTGTTTTATGAAGAAACCGGTAGTCTGTTTCTCAAATCCGCATATCAGCAAGGCGTGACTCAAGGGGTGCAGATTATGCTGACTGACGGCGTCAAGTCAGATACATTCCCTGATAGAGTAGGTAAAGCTGCTGATGGTAAATATATCATCGCTGGAGCTATAGGTACAGTACCAGGTTCCAACGGTCGAGGATTAGAAGCTTTCACCAAACTTTGGCAATCTAAAAAAGGAGTTGCACCAGCACCATATACTCCTCACGGTTGGGACGCCGCCGCCTTGTTAGTCTTGGCTGCTCAAGCTGCAAAAGAAAATACAGGCGTTGGCATAGCTAGTAAAATTCGTGAAGTTGCCAATCCTCCTGGTGTAGAAGTTAGTGATGTTTGCGAGGGTTTGAAATTACTGAGAGAAGGTAAAGATATTAACTATCAAGGAGCCAGCGGTAATGTAGATATTGACCAAAACGGTGACGTGGTCGGTGTTTACGATGTTTGGACAGTCAGCGATGATGGCAAAATCAAGACTGTTGAACAAGTTAGCCCTAAATAGAAGCTAGTGGTTTCGGAAAGTGCGATCGCACTATCTATCAATACTCAACCAACCCGTTTTTTGTAAGAAAACGGATTGCTACCAACTACAGCTTTGCACTAAATTCCTAGCTTTTTAGACGCAGAAGTTCGCAGGGTCTTTCAAAATTGCGTTCGCTACGAATGTATCAAATGTTTTGTACTGAGGGACTTCCAAATCAAAAAGTATCCAAAAATCTCTTGTAGAGACAGGCGACACGAGCAGCCGCTCGCTTGGGGCGGGCGAGAATACCCACCCCACAGCCTGGGATCATCTATTTCTTGGAAATCTCTAAAGTTATACAAATTAAGCAACTACACTGTATGACCGTACAATTCAGTTAGGAAAATTTGATTTTTGAAGATTCCCCATTATTCCCTAGGGATCATTCATTGCTGTCAGAAAAAATAGCAGCCAAAGAAGATGCTGGCATATGGATTTTCTCTCGTGACAAACAATCAGCTCTAGGATAATAGGGAGTGCCAAAATCTTGGAAACATAAAATATCAGACAAAATTCATGCAAGACCTAGAAAAAATCCTCGAACTAGCTTGTTCTGTCGGTTGGAGTGCAGCAGACATACTACGGTCATATTACCATCAAACCGCTCAAAATCTAGAAATTCAGTATAAAGATAATGACCCTGTTACCATTGCCGATATTGCTGTAAGTCGCCACATTTTGGAGAAGCTACAAGCAGTTTTAGGTCAAGAAGATTTTGCCTATATTAGCGAAGAAACCTACAAACAAGAACAAGCCAAGCACCCGAATTCTGAATGGGCGTGGATGATCGATCCTCTAGATGGTACGCGAGACTTTATTGAAAAAACCGGAGAATATGCCATTCACATGGCGTTGGTCAAGGAACACCGGCCGATGTTAGCAGTAGTAGCACTTCCGGAGTTGGGAAAATTGTACTACGCAACCAAGGGCGGTGGTGCATTTGTAGAAACTAGCGCTCGCCAAAGCACCCCTTTGAAAGTATCGGCACGGGAACGCATTGAAGATTTAACAATTGTTGTCAGCCGTTCGCATCGCAATGACAGACTAGAGGATTTACTGCAA
>JANZYY010000607.1 GCA_026419705.1 Fischerella sp. | reverse complement strand
TGTGTATAAGAGACAGGTTTATGACCCTATTCACTTGCGAACTTGGTCCAAGTTAGCTGCAAGAGTGAATGCTTCTATCAACATCTATCGTCAATCAATGAAAGATGGCTTGATCGGCGATGGTCATCAAATACAGATACGGAGTAATGCTGTTCAGAACAATATTATTCGCGATTTACGCCTTGCTTTTTTAGCAACCGATCCAAATGATTTGCCAACTCGCAGAAGATTGATTCTGGAAATTGTTAAAGTCCAAAAAGATTGGTCACAAAGACGCCAAAAAGCAAAAGAAATTAAACGCAAAATTAGAGAAATTAAGCAACAAAATCAGTTAGCAGCAGCAACAGCTATAGCTAATGCTAGAGATATTGATTACGTAGAATATGAGCAATTATTAAACAAATATTCACTGACTGATGAAGAACGTCATCAAATCAATAAATATATTCTTAGACAAAAATATGGCATACAAGTGACTCCCCAACTAAAATTACGGGACGATCGAGGTTATTATTGGCAATTGTTAATTCACTATTATCTTACTCATGAAAGTGAGTATTTTCAGTTTAGAGATAAGCAAGAATGGCATCAACAATTATCATGGGGTGAAGGTAAGGTTTTTCTGCCGGATTTAAAAATATACACCCTGAAAGTCGAGGCAATGAGAGCCTTAGGAATGCTTCAATTCCTTGATTCAAAACGAGTTTTTACTGAAAATGATGCTGACTTACTTTTACTGAAAAAAACTGCTTTTCAATGCAGTAAACATATTAAAAGAACACTTGGTATTAATTTAGTCAGGACAAAAGAGGATGTTTCGCCGATTAAAATACTCAGCCGATTGTTAAATTTGTTGGGTTTGAAGTTACAGCGCATCAATGAGGTTTATCGAATAGAACCAAATACGCTCAATGATGGTAGGGAAAAAATATTTGCAGTTTGGCATCAAAGAGATGAGTTAATGTTAGCTAATATTAAGAAATTTGGATGCAATACTAGCAATTATTCCTCGCATGTCTCTGCAGAAACTAAACAAACAAAACCTGTTTATGCAGTCTACAAATAAGCTTTGAAACATTTAATTGACTCGTAGAATTAGCCAGGGTGCAGAGGTAAACGCAAAGGCTTACAGGCTCTATGAATTTATGCAAATTTTTACTAAGTTGTTCACAATCTCGGTAGAATTTCTGGTAATAAATGACCGGGAACTTTGGATAATGCCAAATTTTGTCCTTGTATTCCTAATTCATCGTGGAAAGCGCGAATTGTTTTTACTACATAATTGAATGTAATTTGATATGCCTCTGATTTTTGATTTAATCCATTTAAAGCTTGTAAATGGTTTTCTAATGCTGCTTCTAAATGTTGAGAACGAGAGGTTTTATCGTTACTAAAATACTGGTCTGTTGCTAGCTGAAAATGGGCTAATCCTAAGTTATTGTGAGTAGCAAATACATCAAAACTCAAAGCATTAACACTAAGGGAGTGAGCAATATTTAGAGATTCTTCATAGGCGTGAATGCACTGTTCTAAAAACTTATGCCGTTCTTCCTTTGTAATTTGTGATTGATTCGCTAGGTGCCAATAGGCAGTGCCAAGATTATTCTGTGTAGCAGCGCAGGCGGAAGGAACATGCCCTGGAGTACGATATTTCAAAGCTTCTTTATATGCATTAATTGCAAGTCGCAGATTTTCTGCCGTATTTTCGTACTGTGCTAAATTCCAATGAGCAGTACCAATATTATTTTGAATCATGCCATATTTGAGCGCTTCCTGTTCGGGGCTATAGTGAACGAGGGCAAGATTGTAAGCGGCGATCGCCTTCTTTAAATTCTCCGTCTGTCGATCGTGTTGGGCTAGATGCCAGTAAGCAGTACCCAAGTTATTCTGAGTAGCAGCATACTTTAACGGTTCCATCTCGGCGGTACGAAAATGGAGTGCTTCTTGATAAGCTTTAATAGCTTGCTGCCAATTTTCTGCTGGGTTTGTCAAACGTGCTAAATCACCGTAAGCTGTCCCTAGATTGTTTTGCACGCGCGCGTAAGTTTCTGGATGTGTATCGGGTGCAATCAGTTTTAAAGCTAACTGATAGAATTCAATACCCTGTTTTATGTAAGATTGACTCTCTTCAGAATTGGCTGGTGTTCGGTACAACATCCAGTAAAGTGTTCCCAGGTCATTCAAAATATCTGGTACTTGCGGTGAGGTTTCATCATAGTTAATTGCCTCCTGATATGACAAAATTGCCACCATCAAGTTTTCTAAGGTAGTCTGTCCTTGTTCAATCCGAAGGCGATACAAGTTCCCCAAGCGATGATATGCTACTGCCAGTAGCTCTCCAGAGGCTTGTTTTGAATGTAAATCCTCTATTTCCTCCAGAAGTTCCTGCACTTGCTTGCTTTCATCGCGATCGCTACCGACCGCGGTGTTAATCGTTGCTAGTACTAATTCTGTTAACTCTTTGCTAATGTGCGACATGCGCATCTGCAATGGAGTTTCATAGGCGTTAACTTGATCGCCAGCCTCCTCCTGGGTAGTATCTCCTGGTATGAATAATTCCGATTTAATCGGTGAAGGTTCTTGCGGATTATGTCCGCGATTAACACTCGTCTGGAGCTGAAAATCAAAATCTTCTGCGGCGAAATCATCAGCAGAGACAGATTCCTCAAAAATCGCTTGCTCAAGATTTCCTAAATCTAAACCTCTAGAGCCAGAAAAGCGTTCTGGTGGGGCTTTTGCATGGGTTGTAGGTGTTGGTTCTCCAGCGAATACAAATACACCAGTACGACAACGCCAAAATTGTGGGGCCGACTGTTGAATTGCAAGTAGCCAAGGGCGGGGTGTCCATAATAGCAGGCTGGATTCTAAAAAATGGCTGGATTCTGGGCTGGAGAGATGTTGCTCAGTTAAACGCAGATAGTGCAAAAATAAACGCTGTACTGCCACTGCTTGTTTAGTTAGTTGCTCAACACCCACAATTTGAAATGCAGGTATTGGCAGCGGCCGTCCTGGAGAATCTTGTGATGCTCCAACTATGGGCGGTGGATAATTTACCAGCCATTGATTGATTTGCGATATGGGGTTGGGATCGCTTAAATTTAACCGTAAGGTAACTAATCGTGGATAAGCTGGTGTGCTGGCTTCGTGTGTATCTGATGGTTGATATAGCACCTGCCCAACCGGATAAGCCAAAGTTGAATGCAAACGTGCCGCCACCTGATTTCTCAAGTTTAAATCATCACACACCGCTATAAAGATTTGTCGCCGCAAACCTAGACTGAGGGCAAGTTTTAG
>JANZYY010000606.1 GCA_026419705.1 Fischerella sp. | reverse complement strand
TTCAATTCAACTGTACCAGTATTGTTACTCCACAAGTAGGGAGTAATAGAATTGTCGTTTTTCCTAGTGTTTCCCAACACCTGACCTGCATTATTGATGGCCGTAATTGAAGAGGGAGTATTGGAATTTAAACCTGAAAGAGTATTGAAGTCAACCATGCCAGTGCCACTACCCCACAAAAAGTGACGGTCGCCATCACTACTAGATGAAATCCCTACTACTTGGCCTGCATCGTTGATGTCAATGGCACGACTGTAAGTTCCACCTGGTAGGGTACCCAGATTTATGGTACCAGTGCTGCTACTCCACAACGAGGCACGAGCATCATTGCCGTAATAAGAAGTACCCACTACCTGACCGAAATTATTAATCGTAACGTTACTAAAATACGGAATTTCCAGATCGCTCAATAGAGTGACATCGTACAGGGATGCTGCCATTACTGAGGCGTTTACGCCCAATGTCATTACCGTAGCACTACCAAATAACAATGTTAGTTTTTTGACTTGTGTTTTGACTTTTGTTTTTAAACTCGCAATTGATGTCATGTAAATGGCTCCTGCCAACCTGCCAATAGGTGAACTGTAAATTTGCAAATGAGAATTAATTGATAGATACGCCCATATTGGCTATTTCACCCTGGCTGAATATGGAATTGAGCACGTTTAAATGCTAAATTCTGAGGAGAACAGCCTGTTTTGAACTGCTTGAATTTTTTACAGTTTACAAGTTTACTACGAGCCGAGCAAACTTTACTAGTATTTTTACTGGATTATTTTGCAAAAAAAATTACTTATTGACTGAATGAAGGTGCGATCGCCCGGATGCGAGATCAACTGCAAAACTTGCTGCTAGCTGAAATTCCTGACACAGTGGTGAATGAAGACTTAACTGTTAGCGAGTAACTCGGCCATAATTGCTAGAGTCCCATCAATTAGCTATTTCTGGTGGTGCAGCTTGTTGTTCGGGAGCGATCGCCCCATCTAGATGTTTTACAAGCTATGAATCTTTCAGACAATGTAATTGAAGAAGCAAGGAGAATATCTTAAATTTCCTTGTGACGTTGCTCCAACCCGTCACCCCAGCTTACCAATGCTTGATCGTCTCCAACGCCTTGCCCTTGCCACTATCACACTTTCCCTGACTTTTCTCATTTCCTGTGATGTCCAACTGCCTGCAACGCACGTAGAGATAACACAAAACCGTAAAAAGGAACCGTTGCGGCTGCAAGAACAGGGACTTCAGCAGTTAAATCAAGGTAAATTTCCGGAAGCTTTAGCAACGTTTGAGCAAGCTTTGAGTCTTTTCAGAAAAAATGGGCAGCGTCAAGGTGAAGGCACGACTCTTAAATACATTGGTCAAACTTACGACAGCATGGGTAAGTATGCCACAGCAATAGAGTCTTATCAGCAAGCCTTAACCATTGCTAAAGAAGTTGGCAATCAGACCGAAGAAATCGAAACTCTCAGCAGAATTGGGTTAGTTTACCACCGACTCGGTGAGTATTCAAAAGCACTGGAATTTTATCAGCAAGCTTTTGTCACCAGCGAACAAGTCCATAACAAACAGCAGAAAGCAGAAATTCTTCACCAGATTGCTGCTGTTCTAGAAGCACAGCAAAAGCCAGAGTTAGCGATCGTTTTTTATAAGCAATCGATTAATGCTCGGTCGGAAATCCCGGAAAATCTACAGGTATCGCCACACAAACAAATTCAGCAATCGTATATAAACAGCTTTGCAGATACCTATCGCCATCTTGCAGATTTGTTGCTCAAGCAAAACCGTATAGTGGAAGCGCAAGCAGCTGTTGACTCGCTCAAAGTTCAAGAATTAGATAGTTATCTGCGTGGTGTACGAGACAAAGCCAAGACACCACAACGCATGGAATATCTACAACCAGAAAAGCAAGTTGTGGATAAATTCAATCGCGAAATATCTCAAGTTGTGAAACAAGGCAAAGAACTGAGCGAATTGCAGAAAATTCCTGAAAAAAGCCGTACTCCCCAACAAGAGGCGCGGCGACAACAAATTGAAACGGCTCAAAGAGAAACTTTAAAAGAATTTCTCGCATTTAGCGATCGTCCGGAAGTGATGGCTCATCTCCAACAACTCAATCGCATTACTGGCGGTGAAAACCTCAATCCCAAACTGCTTAGGCGTCTCCAAGACACTCTCAAACAACTCAAAATTAACGCAGTATTACTTTATCCCCTAGTTTTAGAAGATCGCTTGGAACTGCTGCTAGTTACCCCCTACACTCCTCCGATCCGCCGTTCTGTTGCTGTCAAACGCGAAGAACTAAACCGTGCCATTACTGAATTTCGTGACGCCTTGATGAATCCGCCTGATGATGCGAAAGCACCAGGGCAAAAGCTTTACAATTGGCTAATTCAACCCCTAGAACCTGCGTTGAAGGAAGCAAACGCCAAAACTATTATCTATGCACCAGATGGACAGTTGCGCTATATTCCCCTAGCTGCACTCCATGATGGCAAACAGTGGCTGGTGCGGAAGTATCAAGTAAATAATATTACAGCTGTTAGCATTACAGATTTAAACAAACGCCCTCAAAATTTGAAAGTATTAGCAGGTGCTTTCACCCAAGGAAATTATGATGTGAAAGTAGGTAAGCGTACGCTTAAGCTTGGTGGACTACCTTTTGCAGCCAAGGAAGTAGAAAATGTCACAGCAGTATTTCCTGGTTCGACAAAGCTGCTGAACTCCAACTTCAGCGAAATAGAAACTTTGAAGCAGATCAGTAATTACTCCATCCTACATTTTGCTACTCATGCTGCTTTTGTACCAGATGCACCAGATGAATCTTTTATTTTGTTTGGTGATGGCAATGCAGTAAACATGCGCCATTTGCGATCTTGGAATCTCAATAATACTGATTTAGTCGTATTGAGTGCTTGCGAAACGGCGTTAGGAGGAAAGTTAGGCGACGGAATTGAGATTTTGGGATTTGGCTATGTTATGCAAGAGGCGGGTGCAAAAGCTGCGATCGCCTCATTATGGCAAGTAGCTGATGATGGTACGCAAGCACTGATGCATAATTTTTATACAACACTCCAACAAGATCGGCGGAGCAAAGCTGAAGCTCTGCAAAAAGCCCAATTAGCGTTAATTAATAATGATGTTTACGATCATCCCTACTACTGGGCAGGATTTATTTTGATTGGGAATGGGTTGTAATGGGGTAGCTGTCACCTCATATCTAGCTTGAAAGCAGGAGCAGAGAACAGAAGGGAAGAGCGGCAATCTCCTCATGCTGGGTTAATTCTCCGTTATTAGGCAGA
>JANZYY010000605.1 GCA_026419705.1 Fischerella sp. | reverse complement strand
TTGGTAGTGAGTACTTAAGTACTCACTACGAACTATGTGTAGTTCTATTTTTGAGAATTGGTAGAATCACTCGTCCTCGTACAAACCTGCTTCTTCGCTAATTTCGATTAATTGCTGTAAAGTCTGGCTACGTTTTTGATCTTGCTGTTGTTTGTATTTCTTCAAATCCTCAAAACGAACACGTCGATGTGCGCTAACCTTTATGTAAGGAATTTCACCCTATTCTAATAATTTAAGTAGCGAATTCTCTATCAAAAGACTCCGCGTTCCTCTGCGTTTAAAAAACCTAAATCAGCAATAATAAGCTCTCGTGGTCGCTTTTTCTCGAACGACTTACTGGTGTTTATTTTTACTTTTTTTGCATCATATCAAATTGTCGAAAAGCCAACGAGGTTAACAGATGCTGAATCAGACATACACAGCTGATGTCTTAGTTGTCGGTGGCGGAACAGGGGGAACTGCTGCTGCTATCCAAGCAGCACGAAGAGGGGTAAAAACGATCCTCGTCAGCGAATTTTCTTGGCTGGGGGGAATGCTGACTGCTGCTGGCGTGTCTGCACCGGATGGTAATGAACTAGAAGCCTTTCAAACGGGATTATGGGGTGCATTTTTACGAGAATTGCAGCAGCGACAACCGGGAGGTTTAGACAATAGCTGGGTAAGCTTTTTTAGTTACGATCCGCGTGTTGGGGCAGAGATTTTTGCAGATTGGGTGCGGCAATTACCAAATCTGCTTTGGATGTCTGGATATGTGCCGTTAGAGGTTTTCAAAGAAGGAAATTGTGTAACTGCTGTCCGGTTTGCAGATTTCACTGTCAAAGCCAAGGTGATTCTTGATGCTACGGAGTTGGGAGATTTATTGGCTTTGGCTGAAATACCTTACCGCTGGGGCTGGGAGTTGCAGTCGGAGTGGGGAGAAGCCAGCGCCCCAGTTGATTTTAATTTTCTCACCAAGAAATATCCGGTGCAAGCTCCCACTTGGGTAGTGGTGATGCAAGATTACGGTGAAGCCGTTGCTCCAGAAATTTCGCCTGCACCTAACTACGACCCAGCGCTGTTTGTTGGTGCTTGGGATGACTACGGCGCAGAGGCGTTTTTAAATTACGGTCGCTTGCCTGCTGGTCTGTTTATGATCAATTGGCCCATTTGCGGCAATGACTATGGTGAAGGTGTAGGGCGATTAATTGAGTCAGAGACAGCGCGGCGTGAGTTTCAAACAGAATGCCTTTGGCATAGCCAAAATTTCGCCCGTTTTATCCAAACTCAACTCGGTCGTCGCTACGGTTTGTCAGAACAAGTTTTTCCCCATCTCCCCCTCTCCCCCGGCGGTGGCGCTTATGCTTTACATCCCTACTACCGAGAAAGTCGTCGCCTAGTAGGATTAACTACTGTTAAAGAACAGGATATTTTGCCAATGGTGGGGGGTAGGGTTGCAGCGTTAAATATAGATGCGATCGCGATTGGTAACTACACCAACGACCATCATTATCCTGGTATCAAGTTTCGATTGCAACCGAAATCCATTCGTTGGGGAGGTCGTTGGACAGGAACTCCCTTCACCATTCCCTACCGTTGCTTAATTCCAGTGGACACAGACGGTTTATTGGTGTGCGAGAAGAATATTTCTGTGTCTCATATTGCTAACGGAGCAACCAGATTGCAACCTGTAGTCATGGGTATTGGTCAAGCAGCGGGAATGGCTGCTGCTATTTGCGTACAGTTAAATTGCCAACCAAGGGATTTACCGATAAGAGTGCTGCAAGAAGCTTTACTACAAGATCAACTCTCGCCTGCGGCAGTGGTGCCGTTATTTAACTTACCACCCACACATGTTGATTGGTTACATTGGCAACTCTACTACTTAAACAATCCAGAAACCTATCCAGTTAGTAGCGGTTGTTTTTATCCTCAGTATTCTCAGTACTATTGCGACAATAACGAGACCGTACCATCACAAAATTTTAACTTTTTTATGGGTAATTTTCACTGCCTAGATCAGCAGGATTACCGATTTACTATCATCACGCCAGCACCATACAAAGGACAAACTTGGCAGCTTGTGACTTTGCGATCGCACGTAGATGAGCAGCTGCAAGCTTTTCCCCATCAGCAACCGCTCAAAATATGGGGGCGACTCAATTATGCAGGTAATTGGCTACTAGTGGAAAATATCGATACCTGAACCAAGTATTTTTTTCAGTTAAAAACAATACTTTTTTACCAAACCGTCCGGATGCACTAAAAGTAACTCAGTATCAGTGAAGTAAAGAGTTCTAAAATAGACATTCAATATGCGTGCTGCCATTTCACTTTTGATTACCGGTCTGTTACTGAGTTGTATGGCTATAAACAGCCAAACAGTTACAAATTCCTTGTTCGATATGTTGCAATCCACCTCTGGTTTCCAACAATTGATCTCGACAAAGTCTAAACCTCCCAAATCTCCTTATCGGGGCAGTGGACGTGGTAGAGAACTACTGCTATCTTCGTCAAAGGGTAATACTCCCAAAAACCGTCCTGCTAGGGGTGGTGAGCGCAGAGAGCTAAAGCAACAGTTCAGCGATGCACGTTTTGTTTAACAACCGCATACTTAATGCAACTTGTTTGGTTACTAGTTTTTGTGGGTAGTAAAAGAATCGGAGTAGGGTCAAACAAGATGTTTGATTTAACATCTGTTACACACCTTCTACAGTAAGTATATAACAGTTGAGACACAACAAAGTCAGGCAATAGCTCTGTATTTCATCAATCATCTTTGTGTAGATAAAGGGTCGTCAACCCTTGCGAACAGAAGGCAAACTCAGCTAGCATCTGTATCGCAAGCACCATTACTCCTCAAATCAGCAAAAACTTCCCATCGCAA
This sequence comes from Fischerella sp., assembly GCA_026419705.1. Lineage (GTDB taxonomy): Bacteria > Cyanobacteriota > Cyanobacteriia > Cyanobacteriales > Nostocaceae > PCC9605. The sequence continues at coordinate 441 of JANZYY010000605.1, read as the reverse complement.
GCTTTAACTGAATCAATAAAGAGTGTTACTTTATCTACTAGTTAACACTGGCACATCCCATTTAGATTCTATGCGTGATTTTTGGGGGAAAGAGCCTGAAAGCAATTCCCTCCGAAACTATCGATCCAGTGTTCATCGATACCCAGTAGGGTAAGACCAGAAAGACAGGGGGGAGAATAACAGTGGGAAATAAGGAGACTGTCCACGCAAAACCCCCCATAACCTCATCTCTCTAAGTCTTTATTGTCCTCTTCTCACGATCCAATTGGCTTGTGAGCAATTAAATACTTGCTCATAAAGTGGACTTGCATTTCGATATTCTCAAAGCCTGCTTTTTCTAAACGCTCTACCAAGTTATCCGTGACGTAATGCTTATAGTAGGGTTCATGGAAAGTTTCATGGAAGTTTTCCATGAGCGGTTCCATTTCGGGAGAATCACTT
>JANZYY010000604.1 GCA_026419705.1 Fischerella sp. | reverse complement strand
CTCCCGCCGGCAAGGTGCTTTATAATGGCTTTCAAAACTATATGCTTTTCATGGTTCGGCTGCTCGGCGAGCAGTTTCTGCTAGTGCCCGCTCGTCCGGCACTTTTTTATCTTAGCCACTCCTCCCCCTTTTGTCAACTCTTTGAGAACATTTTTTTGAGAACATTTTTTGAACTATATTTTTTGATATTCCAAACCTGTTTGCAGCACTGACTTGAGGTTGAATTTGTTCTGTACGAGTGTAATATAAAAGTATCCGCATTACTTGCTCAGTAATAAATATACCTTTGAAATCCTAAAATACCGTAGGCATGCAGGGTATAGATGAAATTGCACAACTGCAATAAGCTAAGATAATAGAGGGTAAATGCCTCAAATTGGCGTGACACTAGCTCTGTTGACAATTTTTACCCAGTAAAGCAGCTTGAAAAAACGTAGAAAGCCGCTGCGGGTGAACATCAGTCCTTCTTGCTTGGGAGAACTTTGGTTTAGGTAAAAATTTAGTTAGGCAATGTTGAATTTACGGAAGGGTTGTTGTGAATTTTCAGTCGGTAATAGAGGTTTTGCACAAATTTTGGAGCGCTCGCGGTTGTCTTATTGCTCAGCCTTACGATATTGAGAAGGGAGCAGGAACCAAGAATCCCCACACATTTTTAAGAGCTTTGGGACCAGAACCTTGGGCTGTTGCTTACGTTGAACCCTGTCGTCGCCCCACTGACGGTCGCTACGGCGAAAATCCCAATCGCTTCCAACACTATTATCAGTACCAAGTACTGATTAAGCCTTCGCCAGAAAATATTCAAGAAATATATTTAGATTCCTTGAGGGCCTTAGGCATCCGTCCGGAAGACCACGATATTCGATTTGTAGAGGATAACTGGGAAGATGCAACTGTAGGAGCTTGGGGTACTGGTTGGGAAGTATGGTTAGATGGGATGGAGATTACCCAATTTACCTATTTTCAGCAATGTGGAGGTATTGATTGTCGTCCTGTATCGATTGAGATGACATATGGACTCGAACGACTGACGATGTACCTCCAGGAAGTTGACGCATTCCCAAAAATTCGTTGGAATGACAAAATTACTTACGGAGATGTTCACCTGCAAGGCGAAATTGAACAGTGTGTTTACAACTTTGAAGCCTCAAATCCGGAGATGCTGTTGACTTTATTTAACATGTACGAGCAGGAAGCGCAGCAGTTGACTGAACGAGGATTGGTATTACCCAGTCTGGACTATGTAATGAAGTGTTCGCATACGTTCAATTTGCTAGATGCAAGAGGTGTAATTTCAGTTACCGAACGGACTCGCTACATTACCAGAATTCGCCATTTAGCGCGCAAGGTAGCGCAACTGTATGTAGAACAGCGAGAAAAGCTGGGTTTCCCACTGTTGAATCAAGCAGCTGGCTCAAATAGTCAGTAATAAACGTCACGTTATTTTGTCTGACTAAGTTATGACTTGCACATACGCCTCTCATCACCTCTAAAAAAGGTCGTTGCACAAAGAGCGGGTCGAGATTGAACCATTGAGTTACCAAGACAGCAAGAATTGAATTTTCTATTACAAGTGGAAAATTAGTTCCTCCCGTAAATATGCAACGCATCAATTTTCCGTGATTGAGAGGAAATGTGAAAACTAAGTGATGGTGTGGATAAAAATGGTTAATTTTACCGAAGCTCTAGAACCGATAGCTGCTTGGTTTCGTAGTTTCGACATCCCCGAACCGATAGTACATTGGGGACACCCAGTAATGATGGGAATCGTCATCTTCGCGATGGGTAGCTTTGTAGGTTTCACTGGTTGGCGAGGGCGACTGGCTGAAGATAAGGAAGTAACGCTAAAAAGTCGCAGTGCTCATCGCAAGCTTGCACCGTGGATGTTTTTATTTATGGCGCTAGGTTATATTGGTGGTATTTTGTCTTTAGTAATGCAGCGTCAGCCAATATTTGAAAGTTCTCACTTTTGGACAGGTTCGATTTTGCTGTTATTGCTAGGGACTAATGGTGCAATTTCTCTAAATAAGTTTGGTGGTAATAAACCTGGATTACGTACGCTTCATGCATATTTGGGTAGTACGGCACTTTGTTTAATGCTTATTCATGTTGTATTGGGATTGAAATTAGGCATTTCTTTGTGATCTGAGTCTTGCCAAAATTCTTCTGTGCCTTCAGACTAGAAGTCTGAGGTTATACAAACATAGCCTGCCTATACAGGCTTGAACAAGTCCGCCCGTGCGGACTTTGTTTTTATCGCCGCGACTTTAGTCGCTAAGTATTTTCACAAGAACTCTGATGATGCAAGCAACTGGTGTGATTATCTGTCTTGGTTACATTTTCGGGTTGCTGTTTACAGCAATTCCTGGGGGCGGTGTTTGGATGCTGCTTCTAGGTGTTGTAGGTGCGATTGTTTTTCAAAGACGAGGCTTGCTCCTACAGAAAATCTTGCAAAAAAACAAGACAGCCCCACAGTTGCTATCAACTATTCCCCACCCCAGAGCATGGCTAATTGCTGGGGTGGTGGGATTATTGGCAACTTTATACTTGCAATTGCGAGTTCCCCAACCGGGAGCAAACGACATCAGTAAATTTGTGCCGTCAGAAAATAATAACCAAGAACAAATTTTGATTGTGCGTGGTAAGGTAGTGAGTACGCCGCGCTTGACTCGCAGTCAGCGAGGACAGTTTTGGTTAGAAGCAACAAAGCTTGATGAAGTCAGAAATGACAAGGAATCGACAGGTGTAAGTAAAGGTGTAACAGGTAAGTTATATGTAACAGTACCCATACTTCAAGCGACTGGATTGCGCCCCGGACAAGAAATTGCTGTGACCGGAGTTTTATACAAACCGAAACCACCATCCAACCCTGGTGCATTTGACTTTCAGAAATTTCTTCAGCAAGAAGGGACATTTGCTGGTTTGGTTGGAAGATTAGTAAATGTGTTGGATGAAAAACAACATCAATGGGGATGGTGGCAAGTTCGGGAACGAATAGTGCGATCGCAAGTTCAATCGTTGGGTGTTCCAGCAGGACCGCTTGTGAGTGCAATGGTTTTGGGTAGCAAAGCCGTAGATTTACCCTATGATACCCGTGATGTGTTTGTCAAAGCTGGTTTAGCTCATGCTTTGGCTGCGTCTGGATTTCAAACTTCCTTGATTTTGGGTGTAGTATTGGGATTGACAAAAAGTTTCAAAGAATCAACCCAAATTACCCTCGGTAGTCTAGCTTTAATTATTTTTTTGTGCTTGACAGGTTTTCAACCTGCAGTACTAAGAGCTGTAATGATGGGATTTGCAGCTTTAATTGCCTTGGGATTA
>JANZYY010000603.1 GCA_026419705.1 Fischerella sp. | reverse complement strand
CTTTCGTTACCGTATTCTTTTTTTCGAGTGAGCGCGAATGGGGGTGAAGTAATAATTAGATTAATACTGTTATCTTGAATAAATTTTATTAGCTCTTGGCTATCGCCTAAATATACAGCACCGTAATTTTGGGTGTAATGGGGGATAAGATTTATGTTTTTTTGTGGCAGTATTTGTTCTGATTTCAAGGCTGATGGTGTTGGAGAATAAGATAGAATTGCTTTTTGAAACTAGTTTATAGTTTTATATATACTTTGTTGAAGAGGTGGGAATCTTGCCCACCCCACAAAAAAATTTCTACAAATATTCTTGTTATGAAATTTGCCAGAAAAAGGGATAATCTTCAGGAGTCTTTGAAAGAGAAACTTTGACAGGATTTTGTCTGATGTATTCCCAATATGCCTGAAATTCTTCTTCATTTCTAATAATGCGATCCTGCCAATTCCTCCTTTGACAATTGGTACAGTTCCTCATCGCTTTGCTGTGGGGGCACTTTCTTCTTCATGCAACTGATGTTCTCCGATCATGTTACCTCTGTCAACTACCTCCGACCCGAATCTTTACGTACAAGCTTGTGACTCATCTGTTCAAAATCCTACCTCAAGCAACAAGATTATTAGTTTAATTACTGGTATCAGTAACGGACTTAACCATGCATGGCATCATGCAGCTCTCAGATTAGTTTTATACCAAATATAGTACTAGCTACTGTAACAATCGCTGTACTGGGGCTGTGCAGTGGCTTTTTTACTTTTGTAGGAATTACCTGGATGCAAAAGCGAATTCCATCTGAAATGTTGGGAAGATTTATGAGCTTAGGAATGCTTTCTTCCTTTGGTATTGCTCCCTTTTCCTACACTTTAGCTGGTGTCTTAGCTGATTTAAATCTGACCATTCTTTTCAGTATTGCAGGTGGTATGATGCTAGTTGCAATTGCTTGGATGACCGCAAATCCATCAGTACGTCAAGTTGGTTAGCGGATGATGTACGCCAAAGCTACCCACTTAAGTTTTTGTTTTGAAAGCGGGTGATGGGACTCGAACCCACGACGTTCACCTTGGGAAGGTGACATTCTACCACTGAATTACACCCGCAAATAGCTTTAGCTTAAATAAAGCTAGCTGTTATTATACCATTATTTTCTGACTGAGTCTTCACCGACTGCATCGGAAGGCAAAAGTTCGTAATTGCCCTTTGGGCAGCTGATCGTGGAGTGTGACAATCAACTATAAGCATTTCCCCAATAGCGATCGCTGCACGGTTGGGGAGGTCTGCGATCTATCATTTGCATCAGGCAAAAACTATGATAGTGCATAAATCACAAAGCTTTTGTATTTAGATCGCAGCTAGTCACAAGATTTATGTGAAAAACTTATTGATAAATGCACGTGTATCTTTATTTAGCTCAAGCAGCTACGTTTCTTGAATCTCTCCAGAAAATGAGTATTTTTTTATACCTAATGGAGGTTGCACATCACGGAAAGCACAGCCTATGCTGTGATAGAACTATAAAAATTGGTCATATGTTGTCAAAAGAGCTTGCCAGCACCCAAGCCTTTACTGTGATAATAACTACAAGGAGAAATTTGTATAGCGCTTAACTCTCAAGGTAATTGGCAATTTTGATATGAACGCATAAACAATTAAACCTCTTGCAAAAGCACCTTTTGTGAGAGATAGGAAAAGATTAAAGATGAAAGGGTAAAGGAATTGAAAAGCCTTTGCCCTTTACCCCTTTTCCCTTTCCCCACTTCTTTGAATTTTGAATAAGTCTATTGTTGTCTGACTGAGTAACTAGTATGTTCAATGCCACAGAAATATTAATAGATGCTTTTGTCAAGCAAATTCGAGAAGGCTACCGCCGTACCTACGGCTGCTTAAAAACCGATTATCAAGACATAATTGCTTGGGCAGGCAACATGGCTTTAGAAAACATTGCCAACAGTGACGCCTTATATCACAATGTCGAACACTCGATTCTCGTGACTCTAGTAGGACAAGAGATTTTACGTGGTAAACACATTCGGGAAGGAGGTGTTTCCAGTGAAGACTGGCTGCATTTCATAATTTCTTTGCTCTGTCATGATATCGGCTATGTTAAAGGAGTGTGCCGACAAGACCGCGAGCAAGAAGGCTTGTATGCTACAGGTAAAGATAACATCATGATTTCTCTTCCTCCTGGAGCGTCCGATGCCAGCCTGACACCATACCATGTCGATAGAGCGAAACTTTTCATCGACGAACGTTTTGGCGGTCATAAACTCATAGATTCTGAAGTGATCAAGAGCAATATCGAATTGACTCGCTTTCCAGTACCGACTGCTGAAGATCATCAATGTACTGATAGCTTTGCAGGCTTAGTGCGCGCTGCAGATTTAATTGGACAATTAAGCGACCCTCGCTACTTAAAGAAAATTACTTCTTTGTTCTACGAGTTTGAAGAAACTGGGATGAATAAAGTTTTGGGTTATCAAACACCCGCCGATTTACGCAATAACTACGCTAAATTCTACTGGAATGGAGTTTATCCTTATATTCAAGATGCACTACGTTACCTGTCTTTGACACAGCAGGGAAAACAAATTATCGCCAACCTCCACTCCAATGTTTTTGTTGTAGAACATGAAGTTACTCAACAAGAAAAGTTATATTTTGTTGATATGGTCAAAAGTCCAGAGTCAAAAGCCCATAGTCAAAAGTAGTAATTGTTAGTTGTTGGTTGTTGGTTGTTGACCCTTGACCCTTGACCATTGACCATTGACCATTGACCATTGACTAACTATGAACTGGTGGCAAAGACTCAAAAAAAATCCTTTAGCGCGATTTGGAGCAATTTTGCTCATAGTCTTTTATGTGACGGTAATTGCAGCTGATTTCGTCGCCCCTTACGATCCTTATGCTTCTCAACCAAATGGTTCGCTGCTACCACCAACCAAAATTCATTGGTTTTCCAGTTCGGGGCAGTTTATTGGACCTCACGTTTATCCAACAATTCAGGGAAAGACAAATTTAGAAACAGGCGATCGCAAACTCATTGTAGACAAAAGTAAACCCTCTCCTCTACGGTTATTCGTTCAAGGTTCGGAATATCACCTTTTTCAGTTGAATTTGCCCTTACCACCCCATTGGAATGAAGTAACTGTCATCCCCGGAATCCCCCTTAATTGGCATTTATTTGGTACAGTTGGTGAAGCTAAAATCAACCTCCTAGGTACCGATGACCAAGGACGCGATCAATTCAGCCGCTTGCTACATGGCGGTCGGATCAGTTTGTTTATTGGTATTGTGGGAGTCGCCCTCACCTTTCCCCCTGTCTCTTATACACATC
>JANZYY010000602.1 GCA_026419705.1 Fischerella sp. | reverse complement strand
GAGGTTGGCATCGCTGAGGTTGGTACCATTAAGGTAAACACCGCTGAGATTTGCACCTATTAATTGGGAACCGCTTAAGTCAGCAAGAATTAAGCTGATATTACTCCAACCTTGCTTCCCTAATCTCTGCTTGAGAATTTCTTGGAGAATACTCCCATTCACATCAGTTTTTTTTGCTTTGTTAATTTCTGCATTCCTCAAATTGCCATTGTCGAGGAGCGGATTGGGTGATAAATTGCCAGCAAGAGAAGCCGATCGCTGTTGAGACTCTTTTTTTAACCACTTCTGTTGATTCCAAACTACGAATACAATTGCTAAGCAAAAACTCAAACCCAGTGTCAACGTTAATGGTCTACCGCTAGTCAGCAGCAGCATAACTATAAAAATTAAGCCAACCAAAGCCGTTTGTCCTACTGATAAAATCAGTCTAGCCTTGGCTTGTTCATACCAATCAATCTTTTTACGGTTGGCTATAGTCATGCACAAATCCTCCATTACTCTCGCTAAAAATCTACTCAAATCAACCCAAAAGCGAGCTGTTATGCGAACTGCAAATATCAGCCCCAGTTATAGAAGTTAAAACTTAACCAAATGCTTCATATGTATCAAATCACACAAGCAAGCATTGATATTCCCTGTAAATATCAAAAAATAGAGAAGCTTTTGCCAATCAACCACTCGATTCAAAAATAAGACTGTTGGCTTGGAAACTCCTCAAGCGATCAAAAATTAAGAGGTAGACTTACTTACCCGACAACTAAGTATTATTTTTTACCAATGTACCTGGAATCTTCCAGATGTCAATAGGCAAAATTTTCTTAAACTATGCAATTATGTATTATATATAACCAATTTTTGCATATTTTACTTAAACTAAATATAGTTATATGAATTTGCTGCTTGGTAAAATCACTTAGAATAAGTTAAGATATGGATTAATATGACAATTTCCTTTTATTCATATTATTTTTTTTTGCTATATTATCGCTTAAATAAATAAGCACATCAGCTCTGATTTATGCCTTGATTTCAATTAGGAAATATAATCTGATTGTCGCTAATTTTTTCAAAAAAGAGTACATAGCTCGAAATTATCTAGGGTTATTTCTAGCTAATACTAACTAATAATAAATTATAGGTTCCTTTTTGGTTATTGAAAAATCTATGTATCTTTTCAAAAATCAAATATTCATCTTAGAAAATATAATTGTTAGGGATAAAGGCCATTTTCCAATTTCTAATTTCAAGTAGAGCATCATGGAAATTTACATTTTATGAGAATGCCTAAAAAGTTGTCGATCAAACACTATGAGATTGGAGATATCCCTAAATCTTCCTTAAAAAGGGTGAATTTTGAGAAGGTTTCTCCTTTTTTAAGGGGTAAGGAAGGAGTTTAATGCTTCAATGGACATTCTTCATGAACGCGCAATACAATTATTAATTTTGAATTATTGTAGCTAATTATACATTAAATTTAAGTGTTTTATAGTTTTTGATATCTTATAGATAGAATGTCCAAGTCCAGGAAAGGGTTGCATATATAAACTTGCTTTTTTCAGAAATATTCAAATATGTATTTCGACTAGTCAAAGAGGGTAACCTGAAATCTTGCTTGAAAGTTGGGCATAGAGCATGGGGCATAGGGCATAGGGCATTGTCAGAGAGATTTTCATCCTTTGCTGTGCGCCTTGGTGCATGGGAGTCTTGCACCATCCGAGTGGCTGAGCCTCCAAACCAGTTGCATAGGCGTGCAAGATGTAAAGCAATCACCATTGCGGCAAATAGTTATCCCGTCGCAACAGTCGGGATAAAAACTACTAAGCTGGTAAATGATGTCTTTATACTCTGCCGAAATTCTCATCTATGACGAGAAGTTGCCCTATGGGCGTCTACGTCTATACGTGTCTGATGACATTTTCGCTGGCTAATCACCTGTAACCAAATTAATTATCTATGTTCGATGCACTTGCTGACCGTTTAGAAGCTGCCTGGAAGAAACTGCGGGGACACGACAAAATTTCCCAATCTAATATTCAAGATGCTTTGCGGGAAGTCCGCCGTGCCCTGTTGGAAGCAGATGCAAACCTCCAGGTAGTCAAAGAATTTATTAGCGAAGTTGAAACTAAGGCCCAGGGAGCCGAGGTAATCGCTGGCGTGCGTCCCGATCAACAGTTCATCAAAATCGTTTATGATGAATTGGTGCGGGTCATGGGGGAAACTAATGTACCCCTAGCGCAAGCCCAAGAACGACCCACGATCGTGTTAATGGCAGGTTTGCAGGGGACAGGAAAAACCACTGCTACTGCTAAGTTGGCTTTACATTTACGGAAATTAGAGCGCAGTTGCTTGATGGTGGCAACAGACGTATATCGCCCAGCAGCGATTGAGCAACTCGTGACACTGGGCAAGCAAATCGATGTACCAGTTTTTGAAATGGGAAGCGATGCCGATCCGGTGGAAATTGCGCGACAGGGTGTGGAGCAGGGCAAAGCAGAAGGTGTTGACACTGTAATTATTGACACTGCCGGTCGCTTGCAAATCGACGCAGAGATGATGGCGGAGTTAGCCCGCATCAAAGAAGCCGTTCAACCCCACGAAACCCTGTTGGTGGTGGACGCGATGACTGGTCAAGAAGCAGCAAATCTTACCCGCACCTTCCACGAACAGATTGGTATTACTGGTGCAATTCTCACCAAACTAGATGGTGATAGCCGTGGAGGGGCAGCACTGTCAGTGCGACGGATTTCAGGAGCGCCGATTAAGTTTGTTGGTGTTGGCGAGAAAGTCGAAGCCCTGCAACCGTTTTATCCCGATCGCATGGCATCGCGAATTTTGGGTATGGGCGATGTCCTTACGTTAGTAGAAAAAGCCCAGGAAGAAATTGACTTGGCGGATGCCGAGAAAATGCAAGAGAAAATCCTAGCGGCGAAGTTCGACTTCACCGACTTTCTCAAGCAGCTGCGCTTGTTAAAAAACATGGGTTCCTTGGGAGGCATCATCAAGATGATTCCGGGGATGAACAAACTCACGGATGACCAGTTGCAGCAAGGCGAAACCCAACTCAAGCGCTGCGAAGCGATGATTAATTCCATGACTCCAGCAGAACGCAAAAATCCAGATTTATTGGCTAGTTCGCCCAGTCGGCGACGGCGAATTGCGAATGGGAGTGGTTACAAAGAAGCGGATGTCAGTAAGCTAGTAAGTGACTTCCAAAAAATGCGTACTCTGATGCAGCAAATGGGTCAAGGTCGTTTTCCTGGAATGCCAGGAATGTTCGGTGGCGGCATGGGCAATCCCTATGCGGCAGCAGGAAATCGTGCCGCTCCCCCTGGATGGAGGGGTTATAGTG
>JANZYY010000005.1 GCA_026419705.1 Fischerella sp. | reverse complement strand
ATGCAATAGTGAATGGTAGGACGGACAGGGATCGGCTGAGTGATAGCATCAATACCTACTAGGCGATGGGCTTCTTCCCAGCAGAAGGGAATGCGACTCATGATTTTTTCCTTACCCATGTGGCGCAAGTCAAGATAAACGAAGGGACCACCCGCACTACCATCGGGGTGGATACCACGACCAGCGCGAATTTCATAGGCGATCGCCCGTGAAGTTATGTCACGCGGGGCCAGTTCCATGCGACTGGGAGCGTATCTAGCCATAAAGCGTTCTCCCTCACTATTGATTAGATAGGCTCCTTCTCCGCGCACAGCTTCCGATATTAACACCCCCACTGGATACAACCCCGTAGGATGAAATTGCACAAATTCCATATCTTCCAAGGGTAAACCAGCCAGCGCTGTCATTGCTAGACCATCACCCGTAGAAGCAAAATCATTAGAAGTAGTGTTATATACTCGCCCGTAACCACCGGTGGCAAACATTACTGCTTTGGCACGTACTACCTCGATCTGCCCATCCAAAATGTGATACATCACTACCCCTTTTGCCTGATTTTCTTCCAAAATCAGACGCATCACGTACCACTCTTCATAGACTTGTACGCCATACCGTCGTAGATTGTTAACCAATTCATGCAAAATTGCGTGACCAGTCTTATCAGCAGCGTAACAAGTGCGGTTATGGGAATGTCCACCAAAAGCACGTTGGGCGATGCGTCCATCACTCAAGCGAGAGAATAAAACACCCATGTGTTCTAGATCGATAACTACATCTGGTGCTTCGCGGGTGAGAATTTCTACCGCATCTTGGTCTGCTAGGTAGTCAGAACCCTTCACCGTATCAAAGGCGTGCGCTTCCCAACTATCAGATGAGTCAACATTTTTTAGTGTTGCGGCGATACCACCTTGAGCGGCGACAGAATGAGAACGAATTGGGTGGGTTTTAGCAACCACAGCAACATTCAAACTCGGATCCTTTCTGGCGATCTCCACTGCGGCTCGACATCCAGCCAAGCCACCACCAACAATAATGACATCGTGTTCTAGCATAATCAGCCTCTGACTGTAAAAAAAGCTGCTGTTCTATAGTAGGAGCAGGTTGAAAACCCACCCCTACTCCCACGTTAACTACTTGCTGTAAAAAAAATTCCCCGCTCACAGCAGGGAGTTTGTGCTCATGCATTAATTTTTGTAGGAAGTAGGAAATTATCTTACTCTCCACTCCCTTGTCATCTCCAATATCCAATCTTCCATTTCAAATCTAAAATCTCAAATATTAAATCCTGCTCAGCTAGTTACTTCTGCTGGCTTTTGCTGGGAAACATTACCAGGTATTGGTTCGGTCTTGGTTCCCGCTTCTATCGGAGCTAGCTCTATGTGATTTAACAAAGTCGTTACGAAGGCAAAAAGCAAGAAAGGCAAAGATAATAAAATGATAAGTCCAACCGTAGCTAAAGCATAAATCGGTCGTCTTGCACCCATCAGTGCTAAGGCTGATGCCAAACTGACTGTAATTGTAATCAGCCAAACAATTATTTGACCATAAATATCACCAAAGGTAAGGGTACAGACAAACCGATACTTTTGAATGTTATTCATCATTGAAATTTGCCTCTAGTATCTCCTTAGGTTCTACCTTAGAACCATGTTTGACTTTTCGATGATTTCTAAATATTTTTGAAACAATTGTAATATCACTTTACAATTTAATTTTCCTCTATATAAAGGAATTATCAATTAAACCCGTCCTTGGACAGATAAAGAAGGTAAAGAGTTTAGTGGTTAATGACTTTTAGTAGAGCACCACTGATGAAAATGTTTATTCCTTCTGCCCCCAGCAACCACTGCCATCTGCTTTATTTCTAGATGAGAATGTGACTTTTTTGTCTGCTTTTAACTGTATGTTTATTGCTGCCATCCCATGCTCTACTTGCAGCAGCAAAGAAGTTTATTTTAAGTTATATTTCATTCAACTAAGTTTCCATATTCCAAACAGGACTGGAAAAATAAAAGATTCATTGTAGTCAATATAGTCTTTAAGTTTTGGTTTAATTAAAAATTATTAACAATCTCTTTAGCTGCAAATTGTAAATCAATATAAATAAAAACTTGCTCATGTAACTATACTATGAGCAGGAATTAAATTGCGTGTTATGCAATACACAAGGAAACTTAACTTGGCTAAAGATTGTCCGATCCTAGGCTTGGCGATTATCCCGGAGCGAGCCGGCGGATTCACTAAACTCTAGTTGTTTGAGCTTTCTTTGCATATCAAAGTCATAACTACTAACAATAGTTTCTAAATTCTCAATTCTTTGCTCTAGCTTTTGTAATTGTTGAGGTTGCAAATAATTAGTTCTTGATTCTTGATCGTCATAACGCCACACCGCCACAGTTCCTACAGCTGCACCGGCGATCGCTGCTAAAGGGAGAAGCGGCCCACTTTTGGTAACAGCTGAAAGTGGGATGCAAACTGCTAAAATTCCAACTGTAATTCCCCAGATTTTTGAAGTTGCTGTAACTCTCACATCTTGGTCGAGGTTTCCTGGCTTGTTTTTAGTCATATCCATACCTCCGGGAGTTATTTTATAGATTTGCATTTTTTCCCATCAAGCGCCTTCCTGCTATTGGGTTAAGTAAAATTACTATAGCGTTATTTGCCTTTAAAATCACTTCGCCATTTCACGTATTTTGATCGCCAAAGAAAGATATAGTTAATATTTGTTGAATAGTACTATCGATTGTAAAAAGCATCCATGACAACGACATCCTATATTTTTCTGGCTGGAGCAAGTCGGGGCGTAGGGCGAGAAATTGCCCAATGCTTGAGAGAACAACAACTCAAGGTAAAAGCACTCTTGAGAACAGATGCAACTCGCCATGAACTGGAAGCAATGGGAATTAAGGTAGTTCTGGGAGATGCGATGAATGTGGACGATGTAGAAGGGGCGATGCAGGGAGATGAACCAATTGATGCTGTAATTAGTACAATCGGTGGTTTAGCTAAAGACAACAACAGAGCGGATTATATAGGTAATAAAAATTTGATCGATGCAGCAGTCAAAGCTGGGGTGCAAAAGTTTATTTTAGTTTCTTCCATCGGTGCTGGAAATAGTGTTGTTGCTTTATCTCCGCAAATATTAGAAGCACTGCAACCCGTTTTAATTGATAAAGAAAAAGCTGAACAGCACCTAATCAAAAGTGGACTGATCTACACAATCATTCGTCCTGGTGGGTTACAGTCTGAACCCGCAACTAGAAATGGAGTTTTAACCGAAGATCCGCGCATTGCTGGTATGATTAATCGTGCAGATGTAGCGCAGTTAGTTTGTCAGTGTTTAAATAGCGATCGCACTAACAATAAAGTCTTGTCAGCAGTAGATGCAAATATGCTGTTTGGACAACCAGAGTTTGAGAAATTTAATTTGAATTAAATAGTTTAATAAAAATACTTTTTCTCACCCAGAAAATACGGCCCAGAAAATACGGAATTAAATGCTCATAGAGAACCCAGGGGAGAACTTGTCACTAAGAAGTAGAACTCTAACCAACTTAAAAATCCGAGGCTAAAAGCGCATTCTACCTAAGGAATCCTGGCTGGGTTGCTTGATTTAGAAAGCATAATTTTAGGTGGACACTCCGCTGGTGGCAGAATTGCCATAGAAAACGCTAATCCCCGCTTTTTTCCCCAGGTAGTAGCATCTTTTGCTTACGCTGCCCATAGTATGGGGCTAATCGTTTGATAAAATCTTGGGAACGAAAGTAGGGAATGGGGACTGGGGTTTATTCTCCGGAGATTTGGCAAAATACAGTTCTTTGGCGCGGTCCATCTAATTCAAAAAACAAAACAGATTGGTAAGTTCCCAAACCTAACTTGCCATCAACAATAGGAATTACTTCGCTATTATTCAACATCATTGCCATCAGATGAGAATGAGCATTCATCGGTTCATCTGGGGGGATATTTTGTCTGAAATGTAAGTCGTTATGCAAATAGCAGTTCGATGCTGGTACTAATTTCTCTAAAAATACTTTGATATCTTCTAACAATCTTTCTTCATACTCATTGATAGCTAAGGCAGTGGTTGTATGGCGAGAAAACACCAAAACTTGTCCATTTTGAATCGATATTGAGGAAATTAATGTCTCAATTTGGGATGTAATATTATAAACATCAATTCCTTGTTTGGTTTCGAATTCAATGAATTTATTGATAATTGGCATCTTTGTAGATTTGAAATTCCAAGATTGATAGTAACACTAGAATAACTAACCACCAAGGCTCCAAGACACCAAGAAATGGCCTCTTTGTGTCTTAGTGTCTTGGTGGTTAAATATCACTTTTAAACAATCTTTTGCAAACCTCTAACTAATCTTTCCATTCCTTCTTTAGCTGTCTGTTTTTGCAATGCGCCGTAGGCGACACGCAGATAACATCCGTGATTCATGCCAAAGGTAGTACCTGGAATGACTGCAACTTGATGTTCCTGAATTAATCTTTTGACTAACTCAAAGGTATCCATTTGAGTATTAACTTTGAGGAAAAAATAGAAAGCACCATCGGCAGGAGCAATGGTACATAATCCTTCTAGGCGCTGGAGAGAGTCAAGCACTAATTCTCGTACTTGAGCGATCGCCTCAATATTATTTTTCAAATAGTCTGGTTGTGCTTGCAAAGCGCCCAAAGCTGCGTACTGGGAAATTACGGGCGGACAAATTACAATTGTATCCTGGACTTTTTTGACGGCGACAAGCAGGTGTTTTGGGATAACCATGTAGCCAATCCGCCAGCTAGCAAAACCGTAGGCTTTGGAAAGGCTATATAGGGAAATTGTGTATTCGCTACTGCCAACAAATGCATCAGGGGAGATGTGTTTGACTGCGTTGTAGGTAAAGTATTCGTAGGCTTCATCGCTGATGTGGTAGATACCGCGATCGCGACAAATTTGATTGACTTGTTGCAAAGTTGCTTCAGAATACACAGCGCCTGTTGGGTTGTTAGGAGAAATTGTGACTACTGCCCGTGTTTTTGGGGTGATAGCTTTGGCGATCGCATCGGGACGCAGTTGGTAATTTTCATCAGTTTCTACCAACACCGGACGACACCCTACCATTGTAATCGCCATCTCGTGATTGAAATAGTATGGCGTGTTCAGAATAATTTCGTCACCTACGGAAGTAATGGCAAGAATGGCATTCATAAACGCCATGTTGCTACCTGCGGTGACGACAATGCAGTTTTCCTGGTTGATTTCTATGCTGTTAAAGGTTTGCAATTTTGCTGTTAGTGCGGTTAACAATGGGGGAATTCCCTCAACAGCTTTGTATAGATGATTAGCTGGCTCAGCCAGAAATTTCGGTAAAATTTCTAAGGCTTCTGGGGGTGGAGAGTAAGAAACAACACCTTGTCCTAGAGAAATGGTTCCGGGGCAGCTTTTAATTAGTTCCCCAATCACAGGAATGATGGGTGATTGCACCGCCTCCATGCGAGAGGTGAAATTTATCATCTGATACCATTTTGGAAAAAGAATGCGACAAATAATTATTGTAGAGACGAGCCATGGCGCGTCTGGTCATAGCGCGTTTGCTCATGAGGATTTTTTACAAACATTTATTAAATCGGTATGAGCTAATTCTCTAATGGCATAATATCGTGAAAGCGAGAATAGTCAATGCTGCGCCTACCGTCCTGCATCTTGGACAAAATATCTACAAATCGCATATTCCAAAAAATTTCCCCAGCAATAAACGAGTGACGAGCATGAATTGTTTGGGAGACAGTTTCATCTATTCCGGTTAGAGTTACCACTATTTCCATCTCATTCTCTATCATCTGTTCCGGTGTGATTCCATAGAGGGGACTGTTTTCATCAATTGGGTGCATTACTGTCCAAGTTAGGGCAAATAGCGGTGTCTGGCTGCGAAGCAGTTGCAGATCGTAAAATCGCCTCATTGTCTCTCCTTCAGCAGTAATCTCGCTACGCACCAAACTTACTCGTACTTGTGCTTCTAATATCCAGTTTTGGCGTTCGTTGGCGACTCGAAACATTAGCGTTGGTACACGGTTGTAGGGCGTGATTATTGCTACGCGGCTAAACATCACTCGCGCCTTAGGAAGCGAAAACCGGGCAAATACCAGTCCAGTCGCCATTGCTAAACCCATCAAACCTAACAGTGACTCAACGGTTACTAAGGTATTGGCGTAAGCCGTTTTGGGATACATCGCCCCATAGCCGATAGATGCCATAGTCTGAACGCTAAAAAAAAAGGCATCCGAGAAGCTACCAGGCTGTGCGTTTTCTATACCATCCCCTCCTGCTAGATACGCTAAGGCAAAGAAGGATTTAGCAACTAAATATCCTAAACCGATCAGCGCTAAGAACTTGGGCCAAGAAAGAGTGAGTAGTAAATGGTACAGGTCTCCCCAGTGGGAATTTGATATACCTTTACGCACAACATTAAAGTTGCCAGCACGGTTAATCATTCGTGGTGCTGGAGTTTGGCGATGGACTTTGTTCATCGACGGCACAACTGTAGTGACAAAAACCGAGAACAGCAATCTTTATTAAATTATCTAACAAACGTACCAAAGGTTTTCCTTGACACTGTTGCCTTGAGAAGGAAAAATCGCCACGACAATAAAAAAATGCGATCGCTGCATTGTGTAAGTTTAACAACTGCAACTAGGTGTTTAAACAAATGCCGATCGTATGTCATTATTTATAGGTTCATAGTTTTGTTGGTTTCTGTGCAGTAAAGGTAGTTACTGAATCAAATTTTTTGGTAATTACCTTTCTGCCATCTCTAAAACTTGTTTGAAGCGAAAAAATTAGTTCAAAAAAATACCCGTATCTCAGTTCAATCCCTTATGCTTTCACAACTTCCTGAAACTGTCTCTCTATACTGAAAATGTAAGATCAAAAATAAATTAGCTTTTAAGTCTAAGACGAATTAGAGAAAGCCATCACTTAGGGGGTGGCATATATGAGCTTATCAACAGTATTATTAGTAACACTTCTATTTCTTACACCTACTACTGCTTTAGCACAATCAGAAAAGCAACCAACTGATAACAAAGTAGTAACAACCGGCTCAAAACTGGATCAAGAAAGAAGGTTGCGGCTGCGCGTCAACCAGCAAACTCAGAAGTGTAATACAGATGTTGTGCGAGTGTTAAGAAAGACACAACAACTCAAGCGGTCTAGCAGACCATATATAGTTGAGTTCCAGAGAAGAATCGAGCAGATGCAACATCGCCCAGATGTACCACGTCTCCGGCAACACTAAAGGTGCTTGTTGGTTGCTGAATCAAGGGATGATTCTTGTGAGGTGGGCATCTTGCCTGTCCGAGAATACAAGTGACGGATGTCCGGTTCATCCTAGCAAAACAGGAACCATATCCGTTTCTTCCCAGGGCACAACTCCCAAATCTGTTCTGCCAACGTGACCGTAGACAGCCAGTTTTCTGTAAAATCCACCTTTGACGATCGCGCTCAGCAATCTCAAATTAAATTTCTTGATAATTCCTGCTAGCCGGAAATCAAAATGCTTTTCCAAAAGTACTGTAATTTCTTCATCAGAAATTTTGCCTGTACCAAAAGTTTCTACCTGAATGCTGACAGGTCTAGCAAGTCCAATTGAGTAGGCTAGCTGCACTTCACATTCTTCTGCTAAACCAGCCGCTACAATATTTTTGGCTGCATATCGGGCAGCATAAGCACCAACTCTGTCTATCCGCGTCGGGTCTTTACCACTTAAAGCTGCACCACTATGCCGAGAATAACCTCCGTAGGTATCTATAGCATTCTTTCTACCAGTTAACCCTGAATGCACGGAGGGACCACCGATTGTAAAAGTCTGGTCAAAGTCGATGAGGATTCTCGTCTTTTCATCGGGCTTTATTTCTTCGTTTTCAAATGCAAAGACAGAATCGATAATTTTTTCTTTAATCTCTTCCCGGAGTATTTTTTCATTAGCCAAATCTAATTGTGACTGCTTGTTTTGACTTGCCAGAATAGAAATACTGTGGATTCTGTAGGGTCTGCGATCGCGATATTCAATTCCAACTTGAGTTTTACCATCAGGTCCGATGTATGGAAGTATTTTCTCCTGCCGTACGGCGGTTAGTCGCCTTGCTAGTTGGTGTGCCAACCAAATTGGAAGTGGCATCAAAGCAGGAGTTTGATTGCAGGCAAAACCAAAGACCGTCACTTGATCGGTAACAGGAATTAACTCTATCTCTTCATCTGATAATCTTTTTGCATCCCAATAACGATAACTGTGAGATGGTAATTCCTTCACACTAGTAACGATACTACAGGTTTTGGCATTAAAGTCAGGCTCATCATAACCGACCTGTTTAATTACCTGTCTGGCTGTTTTTGTGAAATCTACAACTGCATCAGATTCAAACCTGGCAGCAATGAATACAATTGCAGTGGCTACAGCACATTCTGCAATTACCCTAGAGTAAGGATCTCGCTGTAGAAATTTATCTACAATTGCATCGCTGATTTGGTCGCAAAGTTTATCCGGGTGTCCTTCAGTGACGGACTCGGAACTGAACATGAAATCTTTTTTCATATTTTATTTCGTTGTTTGTTGTTTGTTGTTTGGTGTTTGGAGATTGTTGTTTGTTGTTTGTTGTTTGTTGTTTGGAAAAAGGAACTATTAACCAACCACGAACAATCAACCACCAACCACTAACTACCAACAACCAACCACCAAAAACTAACAATTGAAAATAATAACCCTGCACTTAAGTGCAGGGCTGACTGTTGGTTTCTCCTTTAATAGGAGACGACAGCAACAGTTTGCGGTTCCACCTCCTGGTGTTCTGTTTCTAGATATGGGGTCGCAGCAACTTCGTCGTTGCTACCAGGAAGTATGCGGGTGGAATTGCGATCTTTTTGCAGATACTTTGTCGTCAGTTCTTTTCTACCTTCATTCACTAAGAATGGGAGTACGGCACTACTGCCGATCGCTACAGCATCAACGAGTCCGAGCGGAGCGATTTGCAATAGACCTTTTAGCCCCGGTAAGGTTGCGGCTAGGATTTGGAGAAGGAAGGAACCACCAAGGGCAATATTCAAGTATTTATTGGCTGGCAGTTTTTGCTTGCTGAATATGCTGTGATTCTGGGAACGACAGCTAAGAGTGTGCAGCAGCTGAGCCATTGTCAAGCTCATGAAACCGATAGTACTTGCCTGGGGTCCGATACCATAACGTTTGATACCATACCAGTAGGCTGCTAAAGTGCTGGCAGACAATGCTGCTGACTCTATAAAAATTCTCTTAAAGTCAGAACCCTTGATAATCGGTTCCTTGGGATCGCGGGGTGGCATAAGCAGCACATCTGGTTCTGGTGGTTCCATTGCCAAGGCTAGCGCTGGGAAGATGTCTGTCACCAAGTTCAGCCACAACAGTTGCATTGCTGTCATGGGATGACCAATACCAGCTGTTGTCGCTGCTAACATGACCATAATTTCGCTGGTATTTGTAGACAGCAGGAAGTGGACTGACTTTCTGATGTTGTTATAGATTGTCCGGCCGTGGCTAACGGCAACAATCATAGTTTCAAGGTTGTCATCTTCTAGTACCACATCTGCAACTTCGCGGGCAACATCTGTTCCTGTATGCCCCATCGCGATACCCACATCGGCAGCTTTTAAGGCAGGAGCATCATTAATGCCATCACCTGTCATGGCAACAACCTTGCCGCTACCCTGTAATGCTTGCACTACTTGCAGTTTGTTGGCAGGGCTAATCCGGGCAAAGACATGGACGCGATCGCACAATCCTTTCATCACCTGGGGATCGATGTTAGTCAGGTGGGTGGAATCAAGAATTTGCAGTTGTTCGCCCTTGCTGAGATTCAATTCTTTGCCAATCGCATAGGCTGTTGAGCTTTGATCGCCGGTAATCATCACCGTGTCAATACCAGCTTGATGGAAGTCTCCCATCAATCCTTTCACGCCATTTCTGATGGGATCGATCATGCCAACCAATCCCAGCCAGATCAAGTCCTCACGAGTATGGAGATCGTCACAGTCATCAAGCTGGTAAGCAGCTCCTAACACCCGCAGCGCCTTGCCTGCCATGTCCTCATTTTCGTTTTCGATGGCTAACCTGTCTGCGTCTGTGAGTGGAACTTTTTGTCCATTCTTGATTTGAGCACTGCACAGACTTAAAACTTCTGATGGGCTACCTTTGACGGCAATTAAGTTTTGCCGCTCATCGGGGGTAGCATGCAGCGTCATCATGTAATTGCGTTCTTGGGAGCGGTGGTTGATTTTCAGTCGTGGGTAGTTTGCCCGCAGACTGATAACGTTTACACCTCCCTTGATGGCAACATCAATGAGTGCGTTTTCAGTGGCAGAACCTCTGACTACGTACTCATCACCTTCTTGCTCTACTTCACTTTCATTGCATAGCGTCAAGACATGAATCAGTTTTAAGAGCTGTTCGTTTTCATAGGGATTGATGGGTTCGTGTCCGATTTGCAATTGGTCATGAGCTACCTGGATGCACTTGTTATCCGTACACAGTTCTACAGCTGTCATCCGGTTCGCAGTGATAGTTCCGGTTTTATCCATGCAGATTGTCTGTACGGAACCAAGGGTTTCTACCGCATCCAAACGGCGGATGAGGACGTTATGCTTCCTCATGTTGGCGATCCCCAAGGCAAGAGTTGTAGTTGCAACTGTGGGCAAACCTTCGGGAACTGCGGCTACTGCCAAGGATATAGAAGCCTTGAGCATTTGCAATAGACCATTGCCACGCCACAGTCCAATACCAAAAAACAAGGCACAAACTGCCCCCGATACCATGACAAGCTGGCTGCCGGCTTGGTCTAATTGTTTCTCCATCGGAGTTTCGGGCATGGTGGCTTCGCTGACCATCATTTGGATCTTGCCCATCTCCGTATGTTTACCAGTCGCCACNACTACCGCAGTTCCCTGCCCCCCGGTGACTAATGTCCCCATGTAAACCATGTTATGGCGATCGCCCAAGGGAACATTTTCGCCGGCAAGGGTGTGAGCAGATTTGGTTACAGGCATACTCTCACCCGTTAGCGCTGACTCATCTATGCTCAAACGCTGTGCTTCTAAGAGTCTGGCGTCTGCCGGTACGTAGCTACCGGGTTTGAGAACTAGAATATCCCCAACAACAATTTCGTGGGCGCTGATTTCTTGGATGCTACCATCACGGATCGTAAATGCGGTGGGATTAACTAGGTTCTTCAGCGAACGAATCACTTTTTCGGAATTGCTTTCCGTTGCGTAACCAATGGCGGCGTTTATGACTACAACCCCCATAATTACCACAGCATCAACCAAGCCTCCAGTAGCAGCTGAAATACCAGCGGCAACTGCCAAAAGTCCTACGGGCAAAGATTTAAACTGGTCAATAAACATACTCAACCCGGAGCGAGGCTCGGCTTCTGGTAAAGTATTTGATCCGTATTTCTTCAGTCTTTCTTGTGCTTTCTTGCTAGATAAACCTGATGTTTTGGAAGTTTTTAACTCAGCAATAACCGTATCAGTTTCTTTGAGATGCCAAGCTACAATTTCTTGCTGAGGAGCAGCATTTGTCAGCTTTTGTTGACGATTATGTAAATTTTTGTTGCTGGCAGGGAAATTTTTCGCCTTTTTCCCAGGTCGGTTGAGCTTTGCTGCTGTCCCAACTGTTACAGAGTGCTGGCTCTGCTTTGCATACTCTATGACTAGGCGTTCAATTTGTGCAGCGATCGCCAAAGCATTATGTCCTGGCTGGTAGATTACCAGAACATTACCAGTTGACGGGTTAGCACTCACTTGGGTGATGCCTTCTGCCCCTGACAATCCCAACTCTAGGTATTTCTTAAGAGCCTCCGAACCTTGCAGCCCATTAATCTTATACCTAGCCCTCCCCTTCACAGCAGTATGCAATGCTTTCACAAGAGCATCACTCCTGCGACGGGAGACGTTGCAGTGATTTTTCATTTCTTCATTCAGTTGTGAAAAAACTACTTTGCTTGAATTTTCAATTGTATTACTTATTCTATTCTTAACCTAGTCTTAAACACAGATTCTTTAGATAAATTAAATCGCCTTAGGAAAGATTAATCATAACTGATTTAAGAAATGTTTGCAACACATCCTGATGATGATTGGACGCGCTGTTTGAAGCGTCTCTACAATAACTATTTGTCGCATTCTTCTTTCAAAATGGTATTACACTTGAGCTTGCAAGGCGCTCGTTTCTGAGCCAGAAGCCTTTATACTGATTCTCCAGTAGAGGTGGGGACGTCTTGACGCGAAGATTGATCTGTTGCAAGATTCGAAACGATCAAGAATCGGTATCATAACATTTCTCTATGATCCCCTTTGTAAGGTAGAGAAAATTTATCGTCGCCAGAGTAAATCTAAGCTTGAGTGCGGTAAAGGTGAAATGGAGGAATCTAAGTTCTGTATTTTCTGTCAGGGGGGTTGGGCGGATCTACATATGTTTCACGGTTAAAGGAATCACCTGTTAAGTTCAACTGGGTAACAAGGGTGGTGGGCTTTACTCATTACGTATCACCAATTACCCATCACTGCTGTAAATTCTTCCAATGCTTGAACGTTTCCCACCTGCCAAGCACGCTCTACTAAAGCAGGAATAATCTGGGTTAATTTGATGTTTTCAAAAATGGCACTGGTATCATATTTGACGTAAATTCCCTGACTGAGTAAATAGATAGTCAGCCTACCGCTGTCATAAATCCATACTTCTGGAACACCAATTGCTCTATAGGCTTCGAGAGTAGTTTTAGAAGTTACATCTGTTTCAATTGCTAAATCCGGTGGTGGATCGTCTGCTTGCAAGCGGCGACGACCAATCATGCGTTGATAATTTTGAATATAAAAACAAACATCGGGTTCAATTCCTGCTATACCTTCCCGTTTGAAGGTGGTGGAACCAAAAGGGTCATATCTTCTGCCCATAGCCTTGAGCAAAGTTTTGATAAGGTCTGAAATTAATTCTTTCGGCTTTTCATGTTCGGGTAGAGGAACGATAATTTCTAAAGTACCCTTGCTGTAGGCTATTCTCGCACCCTGGTGTTCTCCCAATTCCTGCAAAATCGACTCAAATTCCTGCCAACTCACATTTGGAATGCTAACTGTGCTACCAGGGGCGAGTTGCATCTGACTAACAGGTTTGACAACAGGAGTTATAGCAGTCATAAAGCGTATTTTTGATCGGGTCTTCTAATCATGTTTTATCAACAGGCGATCGCTAATTTAGCCTGCCTTTAGGAGCAGCTGTCGTGACTTGAAAGAGCATTCCCAGACTGAACCTGGAAAAATGTGGCGATCGCTTCTGCAAACCCTGCAAAAGAACTGTAATCTTTGGCAACGATGGAGACATCTAAACCTAACTTCTGGGCATTAGTTGCAGTGTATGGTCCAAAGCAAGCGATCGCACACCGATTGTAATCCTGTCTTGAGCTTACCATTTGCAAAAAACCTGCAACTTCTGTGGTACTGCTAAAAGCTATGACATCTATATTTCCCTGACGAATCAGCTTTAATTCCACCTCATAAAGACTTTTGTCCAAACACCTCGTTATATAGGTTGGTACGCAAGTCACACTCATACCCAGTTTTTCCAAAGCAGCAATAAAGTTAGGAATCACATCGGGTTCTGGTAGACCGACAACTTCTGGAACTGGTACTAAAATGGTTCTCTCTTGAATATCTGGAATTTTAGCCAATTCCGCAACGATTCCTTGTGGGCTGGGTTCTTCAGGAATTACATCTACTTTTACACCCAAAGCTGCTAATTGTTCTGCATCTTTACCAATCGCCGAAAAACAACAATTTTTCAGTACTCCCGGGTCTAGCCCCAAATATTCTAAGCGCTGGAAAAAGGCATCGATACCATTTCTACTGGTGAAAGCAATCCAATCGAATGCATCGATTTGTGCAAGTGCAGCATCCAACTCAGCAAAATTTTCTAACAAACAGGTTTCTATAGTTGGCATCACCAAAGGTAAAGCACCTTGTTGAATAAGTTGTTGCGATAATCTCGCAGCATAGTTTCGAGGTGCGGTGACAATAATGCGTTTACCGTATAAGGGTAGTTTGACAGATGGAATGAGCAAATTGTTTACCTTCTCAGTGTAGAGTTGACTAACCTAAGATAAGCTAAAACACATTTAATCTGCACATTTTAAATTAGTTTAACTCCTGTGGGTTGGGCGTCGCCGCCTGCCTTCAGAATGCAAATTAGATGTAGAACAACTTGTAGCTAACTGCAAAGGACACACTTGTATAAAAAATACCCCTTCTCAACCCTCCTATAGAAGAGAGAGGGTGTTGTCAAGGGGGTAGGGTAATACGGAAATTATGAAAGAATTAAATAGACTTGTAATTACAAGTCAGGAGGCAAAATGACGTTATCAATGGCATGAATAACGCCGTTGCTACCTTTGATATCTGGTTGAGTTACCTTCGCATCGTTGACCATTACATTGTTTGGTCCGTCAACTTTAACGCTAATCGAACCGCCTTCCACGCTTTTCACTTCACCAGATTTCAAATCACTGGATAATACCTGACCGGGCACTACATGGTAAGTCAAAATCTTTACCAATACTTCTTTATTCTCTGGCTTCAACAAATCTTGCACAGCATCTTGCGGCAATTTCGCAAAAGCCTCATCAGTAGGAGCAAAAACGGTGAAGGGCCCTGTACCTTGTAAAGTTTCTGCTAATCCAGCTGCTTTGAGAGCCTTAGTCAACATTGTAAAATCTTTGTTTGATTCCGCCAGCGCTACTAGGGTTTTGTCTTCAGTTCCCGCTTCTGGTTGAGCTGGAGTCGTTCCTGGCTCAGAAGGTGGTGTTTCAGGAGTAGTAGGTGGAACAGCAGGTGCAGGAGTAGTTTGAGGACAAGCAGCGCGGTTGTAGGGACACTCCTGCAAAATACTAGGGCTAGGATTTAGTACTCCGCTGCCACTGCTGCCGCCCTGGGCTATTATATTTTTGACTGAGGTTTTACTCCTTGTTTGCTGTACCGACACACTAGCTGTGTAATTGTTGTTTGCTAAAATTCGTTGACCACGGCTATAGGTTGCTTCTTGAAAAATACTAGGATTAGGATTTAATGACTGGTTTGCCCCTACAGGTAAACCAATAAGTAAACTGACGCCCGTCACTCCCGCAATACCAGCCAACTTGGTCAGCAAATTGCCATTATTTACCTTCATAAATTTTGTTTGGCTTTAATTTCCACACATTACATAAAGACTTATAACATTTTGCTAAGCAAAAAATCTAACCACAGTGGTAGGTTTTTTATGCTATGGGTGGTTGTCTTAGCAAATGTGAATATCTTTATCGATGCTGACATCGATAATTATTTAGATGTTCCCACAGTCAAGACAATTTTAATCGCGTAAATATACTTGCGAGTGTACTTAATTTATTCGCTTGTAGAGCAACTTAAACGAACGAGCTAATTTCCTTAAACAATAAGTATTTTCAGTTGATTTCACCAATAATTTTATCCATATGTTCAATTAGCTCAGTATTATAGCAATCTTGTTTGATTACTAAGATATCAAAAATTTTTGCTCAATCACAGAACTGCATCACACAATTGTTTCACGGTTACAGAATCAAGAAAAAAGAGAGATAAAAATTTTGATAATTTATTTAAGATTGCTATCTAAGTCGAAATTAATATAAGTGAGATTAATTTACATTAACATTACAATAAAATAATAAACTAATTGCAGGATGGGAAAAATGCTGGAATTGTACCAATTTGAACTATCTCACTACTCGGAAAAGGTGCGTCTAATCCTTGATTATAAAGGACTAGAATACCGCAAAATAGAAGTTACACCTGGAATTGGTCAGGTAGAACTTTTTCGATTGACGGGTCAGCGACAAGTACCTGTACTGAAGGATGGTCATAAATATATTGTTGATTCCACTGAGATAGCTAAGTATTTAGACTCTCGATATCCCGACCGCCCATTGATACCCCAAGATTCAAAGCAACGGGGTTTGTGCTTAATGATGGAAGAATGGGCAGATGAATCAATTGGTATCAAGGGACGCAAAGCACTGTTTTATGCCATTAGTCAAGATCAAAATTTCCGTAAAGCCTTATTACCTACTTCTGTTCCAGATGTCTTGAAAACAGTTGTGGAAGGAGTACCAAAGGATCTGCTCAAACTTTTAGGTTTTGGAGTAGGTTATACTCCGGAAGCAGTGCAAAAAGCGATCGCGGATTTGAAGCAAGACCTAGAAGCTTTATGTCTGCTATTAGCAGATAGTCCTTATTTGGTGGGAGATGAACCGACTCTTGCTGACTTTGCAGTAGCGGGTCTGTCGATATTGTTGAAATTCCCCGAAGGTCCCTATCTGGATTTGCCAGTAACTCTTAGAGGTAGAGGTGTACCAGGCTTAGTAGATAATCCTGTGTACGAACCATTCTTCGCTTGGCGCGATCGCCTTTACACTCAATTTCGCAAACCACTAACAGGTTCTACCCAAACACCAACTGGAACTGCACCAACTTCAATTGAAATAGATTAGTTAGTTGTTGCTTTGTTAGTTGTTGTTTGTTATTTGTTCTTTGTGACAATCAACAATCAACAACCAACAACCAAGAATTTCAAAATAAAATAAGGCACGCGAGTATGTAATTAATCACATGAATTTAGGACAGCCATTAGGTTCGGTCATCCAAGGTTCTCTGATCGGTGGATTAGAAGTGCGATTGCACCCTGATATTTTAGTTGAAGATATGCGAGTGGGTAAATTTCTGGTGGTGCAAGGAGTGCGATCGCGTTTTTTCTGCATGCTTACGGATGTAGCGCTGGGAACTGCTAACCAACGAATCATCGCTAATCCTCCTAGCTGGGAAGACACTTTTTTACGCGAAATTTTAGCAGGTAGCGGTACTTATGGCACTATTACTCTTGCTCCAATGTTGATGTTTACCCCTTCACAAGAAGAGGGGGAGATAGCCAGATGGAAAGAGGGGGAGAATGGAAGAAATTCAAAATCCCCAATTTTTAGTTCTTTGGCATCATTTGAACCTCAAACCAGTACCACAATGGAATTGATGCCAGTTAAAACTATTCCCAGCCATTTTAGCCAAGTTTATGAAGCTTCTGAAGAAGATTTTCGTCGTGTATTTGGTTGGGAAGACGATCCCCAAAGAAAAAACTTTTCCATCGGTAAACCACTAGATATGGATGTACCAGTATGCCTAGATTTAAACCGCTTTGTCGAACGCAGCAATGGCGTTTTTGGTAAATCTGGAACTGGTAAATCTTTTCTCACCCGCTTGCTTTTAGCAGGGACAATTCGCAAAAACGCGGCGGTAAATTTAATCTTTGATATGCACTCCGAATATGGCTGGGAAGCTGTCTCAGAAGGTAAGCAATTTAGCACTGTTAAAGGCTTAAAGCAATTGTTTCCTAGCAAAGTAGAAGTATACACCCTTGACCCCGAATCAACTAAGCGTCGTGGTGTTCCTCATGCTCAAGAACTTTATCTCAGTTACGACCAAATAGAAGTAGAAGATATTAAATTATGCTCTCGCGATCTGGGACTTTCGGACGCTAGCATCGACAATGCTAATATCCTCTACGCCGAATTTGGCAAGTCTTGGATTCTGCAGTTGTTAAGCATGACCAACGAAGAAATCAAGATGCTTTGTGAGGAGAAGCGGGGACACCAAGGTTCAATCACAGCATTGCAGCGCAAACTCTTGCGCCTGGAAAATTTGAAATACATGCGTGCTGCTTGCCCGCACAATTATATTAATCAAGTTTTGCGATCGCTCGAAGCAGGGAAGAACGTCGTTATTGAGTTTGGTTCGCAATCAGACATGCTTTCTTACATGTTGGTAACAAATATGATTACCCGCCGCATTCACCAACATTATGTCAACAAAGCAGAAAAGTTTTTGCAGACCAAAAATCCCAATGATAAACCAACACAATTAATGATTACCATCGAAGAAGCGCACCGCTTCCTCGACCCTGCTGTGGTCCAAAGTACTATTTTTGGAACGATCGCCCGCGAAATGCGGAAATATTTCGTCACACTTCTCGTAGTCGATCAACGTCCATCGGGCATAGATAATGAAGTCATGTCCCAAATTGGTACTCGCGTCACTGCTTTACTCAACGATGAAAAAGATATTGACGCGATTTTCACAGGCGTATCCGGTGCTGGTGGTTTGAAATCAGTGTTAGCAAAATTAGATTCCAAGCAACAAGCCCTAATCCTAGGACATGCTGTGCCCATGCCAGTCGTAGTGCGTACTCGTTCTTACGATACCAAATTTTATGCCGAAATTGGCGATACCGCTTGGGAAGAAAAATCAGATGAAGAGGTATTCGCAGCAGCTGAACTAGCAAAAGCAGACCTTGGGTTTTAGTTAATTTTATATTTTTTCGTAAGCCTTCTTAACCCAATATCCTCTGGGTGGTTTTTCTATCCCGTAAACTTTACACCATTTTTCCCCAGCCTTATCAGATACACCATAGTCTTTAGCTATTTGTGCTGTTGGTTTTTCCCACATCAATTTTTGTAGTTCTTCTGGTGATGGTCTTTCTACTTTTCTAGTATGAATTCTTGAGTCTGGATTAACCTTTCTGGTTGTTAAGTCAACTCCAAATTCTTTATAAGTTCGCTTTGGCGCTTCTTCTGTAAAGTCTGTAAAATCTTCCCACCAGTAAAACGGTGTTGCTGAATTAGGTATTTGGGTATTTATACAGCAACCACCAAATTTAATCGATGGATAAACAACTTTATCTATATCAGGTAGATAAACAGCATAAAAGTCAAAGTCGTCTGCTTGATACTTTTTTCGATGGACGCCGTTTTTGTCCACCCACACAGTTTTATGTGCTATTTTGTTTTCTCCAGCATATTTAGCTTGTATGCTCGCAAACAACTGGTGTGAGAATTAAGTATCCTTTCACGGTTAAGTCTGCTATTGCTTTTGTAGCAGCAATATCACCCTTGTTCTTAGTATGATGTAGCAATAATGAACCCTCAAGCGAGGATATTATCCTATCACCTCACAGTGCTTGAGAGTTCATATTTAGTTAAAACGAGCGCGGCAGGACTCGAACCTGCGGCCGACTGCTTAGAAGGCAGTTGCTCTATCCACTGAGCTACGCGCCCATGTTAAAAAAGGCTTTGGGAAAAGCTGACTGTACTATTGTATCTTTCTTGCATTTATAATGCAATCTCAATCTTATTTACCGCCATAGAAAAAGGCAATTTCTTTATCTTTGAGAGGCGCGAAACCAGCATCTATTAGCTTTTGATTAAGTTCAGCTTGGGGAATGTGTTTTGCGCCAATCCGGACGATACGCGATCGCATTGTGTTACTAACACCGCTACGCTGTCTGTTTGCCTCTAGCGCCATGACTTGATGATAAAGCTCCAACTTCGCCGGCGGAATTGGTGTACCGTCAAAATCGATTCCCTGCGCGATCGCTTCATCAACAGCATCAGCACCTTTAGCCGTTGGCTTGGCTGGGTTAGATTCAGTACTCATGGTAATATCATCTTATCCTTACTGTTGCATTCTACCAAGAAGCTTGAGCATAAAAAATCGCAATTCATTGTTCACATAGTGCTTCAAAAGCACAAATAATAACTCAATAATAATATCTAGATAATTGCCGTATATTTTCGTATACGCTTGTATATATAAAGTTTTTGGTCTAATCTCAAACCAACGGTATAGTCACAGGTGGTGCAATGTCTGACCCTCACACTCCTCAAAGCAAAGACCGTACCCTGGAAAAAGCTCTGACTAACAAAATTATCGACGATTATTTTGAAAACTCAGAAAGCTGGCTGCGAGCGATTTTGCGGATGTGTATCTTCTCTTTGGCTCACTTCGACGGACAACCCGTGTTTATGGTGGAATGTCCCAATCAAGCAGTAGCTAAACGATTGAGTCGTAAAACCTATCCATTCCGGGGAATGGTATATTTTTTTACAGACGATTTGAATGTTAGCGATCGCTGTTTGTTTTGCTATCAAGAAAGCAATGAGGGGAATTGGCGCTGTTTTGACACCAGCAATAACTCTTGGACTGAGTTGAAGAAGACACAAGTGTGAATTATGAATTATGAAATTTTCCGCATTCATCATTCATGATTCTCATCCACTCCCTAATCCCTAGTCCCTAGTCCCCAATCCCCAATCCCTATCTTCTTCTTGGACGTGTTACTAAACCGCCGACAAATGCGCCCATGATTGTGCCAGTCCACAATCCTGTTGTGCTACCTTGCCATATTGCTCCTGGTGTTACCCAAGCATGACACATATGTTTGAGACCCCAAGCTTGGTTTTGACACTTTTGAGAATGGAGTTTTACACTGATTTGCCCACCAATGTAACCACTCAGAAAACCTGACAATAATGCTAGAAAAGTGCAAATTAGTACTCGGTTGTTAGTCATTAGTCAATAGTCATTTGTTAGTAGTTAGTAGTTAGTAGTTAGTTGTGGGTTCTTAACCACTAACAACTAACCACTAACCACCAACATTTCAACCTGTATTTCTCATTCCAGCAGCAATACCGTTAATTGTTAATAATGCACCACGCAGTAGCTCACCCTTACTATATCGAGAGTGAATAACTCCCGAGGTTGCTATGTTCTTAGACTGGCGCAGGCGTTTGAGCAGAGAAACCTGGATGAAGCCTAACGGTACGATTGTGCCATTGCGTAACTGTACCGATCGCTGCAATACAGGATCGCCATCTAAAAGTCGTTCGTGTTCGGTGATTTTCAGTACTAAGTCTCGTGTGAGATAATATTCGTTAGCAATTTGTTCAAATACTTTTTCAAAGCGGGGTTTATCTTCTGGAGCAGATAATTCTTCGACGTAACGGCGCGCCATTTGCAAGTCTACTTTTGCTAAGGTCATTTCTGCTTTGGAGATCACCATTTTGAAGAAAGGCCATTTCATGTAGAAATAGCGTAGCAATTGTAGATTTTCTTCCGGTTCTTCGTTCAGAAATTCCTGCAAAGCTGTACCGACACCATACCAAGAAGGTAGTAAGAATCGCGTTTGCGTCCAGCTGAACACCCAGGGAATTGCCCGCAGACTGCTTAAATCTTTTTTACCAGAGGGACGACGCGCTGGACGGGAACTAATTTGCAAGAGGCTAATTTCTTCAATCGGGGTAACTTGGTGGAAAAAGTCAATAAAATCTGGTTGTTCGTAGATGAGTGAGCGATAATGAGTGCGCGATCGCGCTGCTAACTCTTCCATGATTTGATTCCAAGGTTCGATATTATCAAACCCCGTCCGCAGCAAACTTGCTTGAATCACAGCAGTGGTGATGGTTTCCAAATTGTACAGCGCCAAATCTCGCAAGGAATATTTGGAAGCCAAAACCTCACCTTGTTCAGTAATTTTGATTCGCCCATTGATACTGTGACCGGGCTGTGCCAAAATCGCCTCGTAAGCTGGCCCGCCACCACGTCCGACGGAACCGCCGCGTCCGTGGAAAATCCGCAGAGTCACTCCATGTTCTTCGGCGATGTGCTGTAGTGATTTTTGGGCTTTGTGAATTTCCCAGTTGCTGCTTAAGAAGCCAGAGTCTTTGTTGCTGTCAGAATACCCTAACATGACTTCTTGCAAGTTGGGAGTCAGGGGGGATGGGGAAACATTCCCCCTGTTCCCTGTTCCCTGTTCCCTGTCCCCTTGAACTGCAGCGTAACCACCTGCCAGTAAAGCGCGATATAAAGGTAGTTCAAACAGCTGTCGCATCACGCTGCAGGAGCGTCGCAAGTCTTCTACAGTTTCAAACAGTGGAACTACTTGAATCGTACCAACGGCAGTACCGGGGTCGTAAAGTCCCGCTTCTTTGGCGAATAGCAAGACTTCTAGCACGTCGCTGACCTGGCGACACATACTGATAATGTAAGTTTTGCAGATATTGCTACCAAATTCTTGTTGTAACGATCGCACTATCCGCAAAGTTTCAATGATGTCGTTGGTTTTTGGTGAAAATGGTAGTTCTGCGGGAATGAGCGGACGGCGGGTTTGCAATTCTCCGACTAGCCAAGCGACTTTTTCTTCCTCAGAAAGTTCGTTGTAAGGATGCCTTAAAATACCAAAGTATTCCAGAATTTCGTTCAATGCGTCCGAGTGACGAGATGATTCTTGACGAATATCCAGACAAGCCAAGTTAAAGCCAAAAATTTCGACCTGACAGATGAGATTCTCTAATTCTCGACAACTTAATCCCGTTTCTGTCAAATTGCGTTCAATTAACCGTAGTTCCGCTAAAAATTCTTCTCCAGAACGATAAATAGGAACCTCGCTTTTTGGTGTTTGTCTGCGATACAAAGCCAAGTTGCGATCGCGCGTATTTTCCAATCGCCTCAGTATATAAGCCATTTTCAGTCGATACGGTTCTTGGCGATAACGCAGTGCAAGTTCCTCATAAACATCACTCAACTGGGACTGATCTATCTCCAGAGATTCCAATAAGTCTGGCAAAACGTCACTCCAGTGTAGCGACACACTCAACAAATTAATCAGCCGCTTTACTGACTGAATATACCTTTCCAATACCATGTTGCGCTGATAGCAAGCTGTCTGCCAGGTAATTTCTGGTGTCACTGATGGGTTACCATCTCTGTCTGCGCCTACCCAAGAGCCAAACTTGCAAAAGTTTTTGCTTGGTGGCTCTAGCCAAGGAAAGGTACTTGCCAAAGCGTATTTAAAGCGTTTGTAAAGTTGAGGAATAGCATCAAACAAAACTTCTTGGAAGTAGTGCAGGGCATAATCTACTTCATCCAATACACTTGGTTTGAACTGGTGCAATTCATCGGTACGCCACCACAGTCGAATTTCTTCTAGCAACTGTTCCCGTAGTTCCGCCGCTTCCCAGTTATAGCCGCCGTTACCAGGACGTTTTTCTACTGCTTCAAGTTGTTGCAGCAGTTTTACTACTCGCCGCTGTTTATCGCGGATGGTATGACGGACAATTTCCGTTGGGTGAGCAGTGAACACTAACTGCACATCCAATTGAGCGATCAGACGTTGAATTTGTTGGGGTGGTACGTTGAGCTGGTATAAATGAGGAAATAAGGCAGCGAAAGTACCTTTGCGTTTGCCGTTCGAGTTGGCTTGCCAATTTACATTCGCTAACTCAGCTGCCAGTCCGCTGTTGGTCGGAGAGGTTGTATTTGTGAGAGTTTCCTGAGTCCCTGGTTCACCCCCCGCCTCATAGCGAGTTATTTGCTGCCGTTGTTCGTAGTCCTGCTCTATGATGTTAATCAGCTGAAAGTACAACGCAAAAGCACGAGCTGCTCGGATCGCTTCGTTGATGTTCAACTGCTCAATCAGCTTAAATACAGAGGAGGCTTGATCGTTGTTTGCTTGTCCTTCTGGCGAACACAAATCACGTAGTTGCCGTAAAAGATCTACCATGTTTTGACCGCATTCTTGCCGAAGTACAGATTCCCACAGTTCCTCGACCATTTGTAGGCGATGGCGCAGAAATAAATCGGAGGCAGGGCAAATATTCACTTCCTGAGCAAAAAAGTATAAAAGAGAACTCATATCCTCTGTGGTGGTAAAGCCAATTACTTTTTATGATTTCAGCTTTTGTTCTGAAGCGTCATGGAATTTGCCACAATAATTTTGGAAAAATATAGTATAATATTTAACGCTTATTTTCTGCATCTGGCTCTGGAAAGTCAAGGATAGGAAGGCGAACGCCCCGAAATAATTCTTCACTGGCTTCCCCTACGGCTTGTAGGGTTTCTACAGCAACTTTCTCCGCTAACAGCAATATAAGAACAAATACCGTACCCATTTGTAATAGAAAAGATAGGGGAATAGTGAACAAAACCAAATTTAGTCCGGAGTTACGTGAAGATGGGGAATTGGCAGCTGACATAATTAATTTTTGGTGTAAGGAGGATCGATGAAAAAAGTAAAGATTCAAAAAACCAACCTCACAAGCTTACACAAAGAGGTTTGAGATTTTGTCGAAAAATAACTTCACAAAAGTGCTCGGAAAAACCTCAGAGCGGATAATTCTATGGTTCTAGTTTACAAGTGATTAGGCATTGTTGGTTGTTAGTTGTTAGTTGGTGGTTGGTTGCTCCAAACAACAAACAATCAACAACAAACAACATCCCCAATACTAGCTTCCCGCAATCTCAACTTCCCATGAAAACATTGTTATCAATTAGCCAACAGTCTCTATCGTTAGTGCAATGGGTAAGCCAAGCAACAGGAATCAGCACTTTAGGGGTGAAAGTCCAGTTGCGGGGAAACAATCTACACATTCTCTGTGAAAGCACAGACTGTCCTAAACGTTGGCAGACTCTCTCAGATTTACTACATGCATTACAGCATACAGATTTAGATGCTTTGACTAAGACAGAGCAAAACTCAATATACCAAGTTTTTGTCTATGGGCGAAAGAAGGGTGAAAAGAAACCGCGGTGGTGTCATCAGGTTTTTTTAAATCAATTGCAGCAGCATTTGCAACAAGTGGAGCAAGCCCTGCTCGCAGATGCGGAAAATTCCAGTCAAACTGGTGGAGCACTGATTATTTCTAACGAAAGTCTAGCGCGTCAAGGCAATCCAGATGCGATCGCTCGCTATCTCAGTGAAACGCTGAGTAGCTTGGGGATAGGAGTAGAAGTCAAAGTCAAAAAGCAGGAAGTAGACCCAGAAAATCCAACCCATCAAAATCGGTTATTAATATATTGTCAGTCGAGCTACACTCCCGATCCATCATTAATCGCAGAACCAATAGCTCAGAAGTTGCGCAATCTCAAACTTTCTGGCTACCAAGATGCAGTCATTGCTACAAGAATTTTTGGCGAAACCGGCTTTGACTGGTTACTGCGAGTAGATCTAACACCAACTGAAGTGATGTTGAAACAATGGGCGCGTTGGGGAGATGTGCAAGCGATCGCGCGGTTGTTGAATGAGAGATTATCTGAGTTCAAAATCAAGGTAGGGGCGACTCTCAAAGAATCAACGCTACATATATTTTGCAGTCCCGCTGTTAACTCCAAAACAACGCCTCAAGCACCCGAACGAGCATTGTGTGTAGAAGCGATCGTCTCGCAATTGCAAGCCCTTGCGCCCCAAGGAATTCTTGCTACCACTATCTACGGACACAAAACAGCAGATGCAGAACCCGCTTGGATTGATTGGCAATCTTTACCTGCAACAGAACATCCAGCACTGGCAGCATCAGCGCTAGAATTAACATCCGTTGGTGACGAACCTGCTATGATTTTCTTACTTGAGCGCTTGCTCAATCCTGACCTGGATGTTCGCCTCAAAACAGGCGGTACTCGTGTCCTCCTGCTGCGTAAAGGCGACTTGTTGCATATTATGTGTGAAGCACTTGTGTGCCCAACACGCAAACGAGTAGCCAGTAAAGTTACTCAGTTTGTTAGTCAGTTAAAAATACCAGGTATAGCAGGCGTACGAGTCTACGGCCGGCGGGCTGGCAACAAGGAACCTTTTTGGCACTATGGCGTCGATTTTGTCAATCGCCAACGTTTAGTACCAGAAGCTATTCCAGAATTTGCTGCCACTGCTGCCTATGTTGGTGAGCTTGTAAAATCTGAAACTAGCGAGCCTGTGTTGCGTCCCGATTTAACCACCCAAGAAATACAAAGCATATTTGCAGAAGTGGCTCGGGATTGGGGTGCAAGAGTCAGAAGATGGCTGTTGGCGACGCAGCTATTTATTGAAACTGACGAGCCACAAGAACAAAACGCGGACGAAAAAGGATGGCGTGTTGCCTTTGTGTGGGGTATGCTGGGATTTTTACTCACCCTACAATCAGATTGGGTTTTGGGTTACATAGTCTCTCGTGCTATACCTCCAGCGCCAAAAATTGCAAGTGTTCCACCCAAATCATCCTCTGCTTATGATTCCACAGAGGAACTAGAAAGAACTGTCTTTTTCACCAATACATCAAGTGAAAAACCGCCTGCACCTGGAAATAATGTATTTAACGCTTCCGAGTTCACGCAGAAAATAGGTTATTTCAAACCAAGGCAAAGAGCAACAGCAACGGCTATTCTTTTGGCAGCGCGCTCGCAAATCCCTAGTTTCAATGCTCGACAATTAGATGAGCAATTGGCACTTTACAAACAGCGTCTCGCCAAAAATGGTAAACCACCAGATGTATTAATTATTGGTTCTTCCCGCGCCCTCAGGGGAGTAGATCCATCAGCACTTTCCAAAGCTTTAGCGACTCAAGGCTATCCAAATCTTGATGTATTTAACTTTGGTATTAACGGAGCTACAGCCCAAGTTGTAAATTTTATCCTCCGATGGGTTCTGAAACCATCGGAACTGCCTAAATTAATAATTTGGGCAGATGGTGCACGCGCGTTTAACAATGGTAGAGAGGACGGAACCTTTAAGGCGATCGCTGCATCACCTGGTTATCAACAGACATTGCAAAAAGCACGAGCAAATAAAGATTCTGACGATCTTGTCAGTATGACCGCACCTGCTCGCGAGCAGTCAAATTTAAAAACTGAAACCAATCAAGCTAGTAGTTATCAAACTTTGGAACGGTGGTTGAATCAAGCATTAGCTGCTGTTTCTACTACTTATCCACAGCGCGACAACCTCAAAAAGTTGCTTAACCAAAAACTGAATTCTTTACCCTTGATCGGCGATCGCTCCCCAGGAGTCTCCACAAAAGTTTCAGCCACAGATCCCGCAGCAGATTATTTCGATCAAGCTGTTGATTTTGATGGATTTTTACCAATATCTATCCGCTTCAACCCAGCTACATACTATCAAAAACATCCTAAAGTTAATGGCGATTATGACAATGACTATAAATCTTTCCACTTAGGAGGTGAACAAGACGCAGCCTTACAGGAAGTACTCCAGTTGATTGAATCTAGAAAAATCACTTTAGTATTTGTTAATATGCCCCTGAGCGGAGAATATCTAGACTCAGCACGCAGGAAATACGAGCAAGAATTTCAGCGGTACATGTTAGATATAGCCCAAAAGTCTAACTTAATTTATCGGGATTTGAGTTTAATTTGGCCTAAAACAAATGACTATTTTTCTGATCCTAGCCATCTCAATCGTTACGGAGCAGAGGAAATCTCAAGAAAACTCGCGATCGATCCGATGATTCCTTGGCCGGTAAAGTAGTGTTGTTGTTTGTTGTTTGTTAGTTGTACCAACTAGTAACTACTAACAATTTTCCATTTCCATTCTTGATTTCGATGAATTTTATATCAATCTTATACGGACTGTTTTTACTCAGCGTACTGATAATTTATTGGTTAGTAGCACAACATAAATTACGACTGTGGGTATTGCTGATTGCCAGCATTGTTTTCTATACATCTTTACAAATTCAATACGTTCCGCTGTTATTGGCACTAACTTTTATTAATTTTCGCTTGGGACTAGCTATTGGCAACAATAACTCACCTAGTCGAATAAATATCTATGATTTAGACTTGCAAATTTATGAAAAACAGACGCAATTTTTTCAAGCTGATTGGAACAGTAGGCGTTTGCAATTATTATGGCTGGGTGTAATTATTAATATCCTGCTACTGTTAGGCTTTAAGTACGTACATCCTTTTATCAATTTTTTTCACGATGATTCCACTAATTCCCCACTAGTTTCTTTGAAATTAATTGCACCCTTAGGCATTTCATTTTTCATATTTGAGTGTATCGCTTATTTAGTTGATGTTTATCGTGGCGCGCCTGCTGCTAATCAGTTTGTTAAATTTGCAGCCTATAAATTTTTCTTTGCTAAACTAATTTCTGGTCCAATTACTCGCTTCCACAACCTAGCAAATCAATTCAATCACCTAAATTTGCCTACCGCTGATGTCGTCACCGAAGCGCTATGGTTGATCGCACTAGGAGCTGTTAAAAAAAGTGTTTTGGCAGATCGTTTGGGAATCTACGTAGATTTATGCTTCGGTAATTTACAAAGGGCCGGTAGCACGGATTTATGGTTAGCAACAATAGCCTATGGTTTTCAGTTATATTTAGATTTCAGCGGTTATGTAGATATTGCCCGTGGTAGTGCTTTACTTTTTGGCTTGGTTCTACCACAAAATTTTGACTTTCCCTACTTCAGCACCAGTATTACAGACTTTTGGCGACGCTGGCATATTACGCTCGGAGATTGGCTGCGTAATTACATTTACTTTCCTTTGGGTGGTTCGCGTCGAGGCTTGCAGCGCACCTGCTTGAATTTAATGATTGTGATGCTAATAGCTGGTATTTGGCATGGTGCAGCCTTAGGTTTTCTGGTTTGGGGAGCTTTCCACGGTTTAGGCTTAGTTTTGCATAGACTCACTCATACTTTTAGCGATCGCCTTGAGAGCTTGGAAAATTTTTGGCACAAACCCTTGGGTACAATTGCAGCCTGGCTGCTGACACAACTGATGGTTTTCACCTCTTGGATCTGGTTCCGTCTACCGAACCTGCAAGATTCTACTTTAGTATTTAAGCACCTTTGGGGCTATCCTGCTGATACCCAGTTTGCTCAAAAAGTCTATGTGGAAGCTCTAAACATCAGTCAATACCAACTAGAAATACTGCTGGGCATGATTGCGATTTGCATGGCTGTAATTTATTACTTTAACCGTCAACTGAAGTTACAATTCAACTGGCCTGTAAAACTATTATTTGTACTTCCTTGCTTCTATGCTGTCTGGCTACTAGCTCCAGAGGGCAGTTTGCCGTATATATACTTTGATTTCTAGTCTTGCACGTCTGTGCAACAACTTAAGAATCAAAGGCTCTCCCAGCTCATCATGCAGAAACTCAGTTACCTCACCTAGTTCGCTATGAGAACGGACTATTAAACTATGTGTAACTAAAATATTAAGAAATTATTCATAATATTAATAATAATTTTAAAATATTACAATAACTTAATATACAAAAATTAACAAAAAATGAGCGCTTAACCGCTTGAAATCAAATAAATTTTGTGTAAAGTTTTTAATACAGGCAACTAAATATTTTTGCCTGAATTCATAAGTCAAAAAAAATTCATCGCACTCATAAGAGC
>JANZYY010000060.1 GCA_026419705.1 Fischerella sp. | reverse complement strand
ATGGTGTTTTTAGTTGCAATTGCTGCTTTGGTGCTTCCAATCTACTCCATATTTTTCAGGCATTAAGTGCCATGTAGAGCCTTGAGTAAAGAATATATAGGGTGCATCAATATTTTAAAACTGTACCGAAAAGACAAAGGCAATGGCATATAGATAATGGTGTTTATAGTATACCAAAATGTGCTACCTGCAATCAAGTCTATGTAAATTGGAGCATTAAAAATAAATCTTATTCAAAATTTTGTTCTAGCAAGTGTGCTCACAATCATAGTTCCACAAGATTAAAAATCCAAGAAACTTGTTTGGCAAAATACGGTGCTACTTCAAATCTCAAAACAGAAATAAACAAACAAAAGCAACGTGCCACTTTATTAGAAAAATATGGTGTAGATAACTTTTCGAAGACAACCGAGTTCAAAGAAAAGTTTAAACAAACTTGCCTAAACAAATTCGGAGTAGATAACCCTAGTAAATTAGAAGAAGTGCAAAATAAAATAGATCAAACACATCAGTTAAGGTATGGTAGAAAACGCAAAAGTCAGATACATATCGAACAAAATATCATAGATGCAAAAAATAATATTGATCTTATGAAGGAGTGGTATTTTGATCTTAAAATGCCCTTAACAATTATTGCCGAGAGGTTAGGTGTAAATCATAGCCAATTGTGCGTGCATTTTAAAGAAAATTTAGGAATTGATATTTCAAGACATCGAATTAGTTATCCAGAACAAGAAATATTTCAATTTGTTAAATCTTTTTGTACAGATGCAGTCCAAAGCGATCGACTGTTAATTAAGCCTCAAGAACTTGATATAGTCATACCGTCAAAAAAAATTGCCATAGAATATAATGGTTTGGCTTGGCACGGAGAACTAAGAGGTAAAAAACCACCAAACTATCACGTTGACAAAATGAAAAGTTGCCGTGAAAAAGGTTATAATTTAATACAAATATTCAGCAACGAGTGGGAACAAAATCCCGATTTAGTTCGTGCAAGGCTACTGAACAAACTGGGATTTGCGAAAAAGTTACCAGCAAGAAAATGTCAGATTTTGACCCTCGATAAAGAAAATACAAATAAGTTTTTAGAAGAAACGCATATCCAAGGACCTTGTGTTTTTAAAGTATCATATGGTTTAATATACCAAGGGCAATTGGTTTCGGTAATGACCTTTGGTAAGCCGAGATTCAGCCGAATAGCACAATGGGAATTATTGCGATTTTCTACTCAACTGGGGCTAAGTGTTGTGGGTGGTGCCTCTCGATTATTTAATTATTTTTTGAAAAACAATCCAGTAGAGTCTGTTATTAGTTATTGTGATCTACGCTGGAATACCGGAGATGTATACAAAAATTTAGGCTTTGAGTATATTAAGGACACAGGACCAAATTATTGGTACATATCAAAAAATCGATATCTGCATAACAGAATGCATTTTCAAAAACATAAATTGCCTAAAATATTAAAAAACTTCGATCCTGCCCAAACAGAGTGGGAAAATATGAGCGCCGCTGGCTATGATAGAATATGGGACTGCGGCAATTCTGTTTGGCTATGGTCTTCTCGATCTTAAACAATCAGCGGCTTGCTGGTTGCACGGTCGCTATGGATTTTTACACCCTTTTCGCGGAATAAGTCAACCATTCCCTGCGGGTTAGCGTTGAACATGGCGGTGAGATCATTGGCTGTGATGTTGTTGGGCGTAACCACCATGTAGATCTCATAGTGCCTTTGTGTGTTAGCACGAGCCCGCATAGTTAACCCAAGCAACATGCGATTCAGTTCCGCCATTGCTTGGTTAGTTTTGACCTCATCAGGATTTTGAATTATGTCAAAGATTTTGTACCGTTCAAAGTTATTGGCAGCGTCTAGCTTGTCGGTAATATCAATAAGACTCTCCAAGCCTTCACTGCACCACATGGCAATAAACCGTCTCTCTTTTTTTCGACGAGCCATTACGCGACTACCTTAGCCAGTTTGATGTAGTTGGTCGCAACCTTCAGGGTCCGACCCGTCGTGGTGCGAATCGTCACCGGATACTTATGGCGACGCGCCACAAAGTCTACAACCTTGAACGTGCCCGCAGAAGGGGTGTAGTAGGTCTTGGTAGCATCGATGCCCGCAGCTTTGAGTGCAGCGCCCACAAGAGGATTT
Source organism: Fischerella sp. (assembly GCA_026419705.1). Taxonomy (GTDB): domain Bacteria; phylum Cyanobacteriota; class Cyanobacteriia; order Cyanobacteriales; family Nostocaceae; genus PCC9605. The sequence continues at coordinate 12,769 of JANZYY010000060.1, read as the reverse complement.
GACGTGCGGTCGGGGCTCGCAGACTGCTGCCCGGGCTGCCCAACTTTAATGCCCTCAAGGGTCGTTCGCATAGTCCCGCCAAAACTGTCGAATCGAATGGTGCCTAGCGAAAAGCTCATGCCGTGCTTAGTTTGCACGGTTTTGAGTGCATCCATGATGTCCAGTCGGAGTTGACGCACGTCGTCGCGAGTAAGGTTGGTCATTGCAATACCTTTTTTAACGATATCGAATTTCGACAGAAGTCGTTGGTGCTTCTTCCCAACGAATCGATTTCATTCCAAGTCTACAGCCAGTCATTGATGGATTACGATATGTCGTAATCCCGTTTACGACCGAATTTTGAAACCAAATTACGGTATATTCGCAAAATCCGATGCTGACAATATTGCTATATTGCCATGCTTCCATATGGTCTCGGAATTGCCTATCTTCAGGGACCCCCATAGCCTTTGCTACTGTATTTTTTGTATCACCAAGACTAACATTCAGTGATGCTTCTTTAACGCTAGCACATCCTGATGTCACAGCTAGCAAAAAGATAATAGATAAGGTCTTAATAGATTTAATCATAGTAATCTCCTTACAGGGCAGCTTCGTTGAGGAAAGAGGTGAGCTGGGTATGCTCGATAGCGTAAACGGTGCGGTCCGGGAACAGCCAACTGTTGGGCATAATCCAGTTTCGCTTGGCCATTTCGTTAAAATGTGACTTACGGAACTTGGTTTCCATGAGCACATTGCCCGCGCTGTCAATCACATAAACTGTGTTCGTCATGTTTCTATTATGCAATCAATGCGATTTTTTGTCAATATTTGAATTGTAACAGTGTGTAACAAGAAATCTGTGCGATTTCACACGAACCAGTCGTCTTTTTCGTACCGGCGCCGAATAGCAACCCAAATTACACCAAGGATTTATGCTATAGCAGCTACCACAAAGAAGCCTAATAGAAACCAAATAGCAGAGTTCATGTTTGTACTGTACTATATTTAGAAAAATAAGTCAACTTCGAATTACAACATAGTTTGAGTCATGTGTAGCATGAACCCAGATAGTAAATTCCATGCTGTTGTTAGTTCTGTGTGGTCTAACCTGTAACCACGGTCCTTCGCGATAACTAAAACTAACCTCATCTTGTGTGTCAAGTAGGACCCATTCCGCACAGTTTGCTCTAGCCAAAAACCCAGCAGCCTTTGCATTTTTTGCCCGAAGCTTGACTGTTTTAGGACTATAGTGAGCCACTTAAATAAATCTCTATACCTTATAAAGTATTTAAGTAATTTTCTAAATTTTCGCTGTGTAACATTAGCATTACTGATTCTTTTTCACCGAACAAATGTAGTTTCTTTGCTGATTCTACATAGTATGGGCAAATTAATTTCGATTCGAGTTGCACTAATGAGTAGTTTTTTAAATTTTTGATTAAATCGAATTTATAGTTTTTTACGTCGAGGTGTTTGGAAAGAAACACAAAACCACAATTGCTTAAACGTAGGCTCCAGGGTAAAAAGTTAAACCACCAATCTTTGGTGGTTTCTTTATAGCCGTGTTCTTTTGAAAAAGTTGTCAAGATGCTGTCGATTTGCCGACGAACTTGTTGTTGCTGCTCACGGATAGACACGTTCGCCCTGTTTAAGTAAAACCACCGTAAATTTGTCTGTTTTAAATAATGCATTTAATTTTTTACAAAGATTAATTGCATGGCCGCGATTACTAAAACTGACTTTTTTATATTTCGGACCGGGATAATTTACTAAAATATTGAGCGTTTTTAAGTTGATAGGATTATTATTGTAGAACACAGCCCAAATACCTTCACTAACAAGCACCTGTTCACTTTTATATGTATTTTTATTAACGTGTTCTAAAATTATAGTTGGTTTTGGCCTGCTCATTTTGTATCCTGTGAGTAATTTAATATATATGCATATTTAGTCTACAAAACCACGCCCTTGCATAATTACCTGAATAGAATTTTCTTCTTTATTGGCATTTTCCAGTTCCACGATTCTGGCCAATAGAGAGAAAATTTCTGCATGTAAATTATTTGCTTGCTCTGCTGTCAGCACTAAATTTTTTCCGTGTGTTTGATTCATATTTTTCACCAAATCACTAAATTTTTTACTATGTAAACCTAGTACAGTCATAAATCTTTTTTAACCTCTTTGATTTGTTGTTTATTTAAAAATGGTCCTTTGAATGGGTGTCTATTTAGCGTTATTAATTTAGGACAAAACGCTTCTACCCAATTCTCGTTCATTTTAATTAAATAGTAACCTGCACAAAAATAACTTTTGCTTTTTTTGGTTTTAGTATAAATGGGTAATTTACGTTTAATATCATATAACGGGTTACTAACAGGACCGTCTGTTGGATAGCCATATATTTCGTTAGATACTTTTTTAGGTGTTTTAAATGCCTTATCAAATTTAATATTATATTTTGTTCCTAGGCTTTTTACGCTTGGGAATTTTTCTCTACGTTGTTCATTAACAAAAACAACACCATCAGTAGCAACCTGTATGGTGGCTACCTTACTACCGTTGTCTCGCTCAACGATCCAAAATTTATTTTTAACTACAGGTTTAGCTATTAAATTACTCATGATTTTTGACCAAAGTTACAATAACATTGACTCGATATTGTGATTCTTGTAATATATTTAGTAATTGTGCAACGCCGCTATTCTGTTCAAAGAATAGATATGATTGATCATATTTAATTTCCGCCAAATCCTAACCAATTAAACATAATGTGTTTATCATCGTTTGATATTTCAGAATAGAAAATTTCAATCAAATAAGAATAAATTTCACTATATAAATCATCAAAATTTTTTTCGAGATTAAATTTTGTTTTGAATGTACTGTATTCTGCTTCAACTGTCTCTCTAAGATTGTTTCCCGGACGGATACCGTAGAAAAAATTACCAAATATTACTGATGCCACACCGCGCGGCATTGCACAGCCATTTACAAAAGTAATATACCCTGCACCATCTATAAAATTAGTTACAGGGGTGCGGCTTACCATGCTCCACGTTTTTTCGGGACATGAGTCAAAGTAGTTCATCATATTCGTCATGTTTATTTTCAAAATATAAAACTAAATCTTTATTTGGATTGTTTTTGATTAAATCCAAAATTTCCGCAGTAGGCTCAAATCCATAAGCAATGTATTTTAATGTCCTTCTGATTACATCTCGATTATAATTTATTAATCTAATTTTTTTGTTTTCAATGTCTTCTTGTGTACGACCACCAAACACCGCAGTGGTGCCATCTGTGACTACTTGTGCTATTGAAAAGTCGAAATCATTGATTACGTCTTGTGCTGAATCATAATATTTTTTAATGATAAATTGAACATGCCAAACATCACTAGTTACTGGATCATGGATTGTAAATGACAGTGCATTTTCGCTGACAAAGATTAATTTACTGTTTGAATCTACCGACTTCGAAAGCGAATTGATTACATCAACAACCTGTTGTTCGTTTTTAAAAAAAACATCAATGTCGTGCTTGTTGACATTCTGTTTTTGATACCATAGTCTTGCTGCGCCACCTGCAATCCAAGGTCCCGTCGACATGTTGGGTTTAATAATATCAATTATGTTTCGATCTTTTTTGTGTGCAAAAGCATGTCGGTTGATATTGATTTTTCTACTCAGTGCTCGACACGTTGCACTAATTTGCGACACAAATAGATGTCTATCCTTAAAATTATCGAGTGCATTTTTGATATCATTTGAGATTTTTAGTTGAGGTTGCTGGTCTAAATGTTCCCAATTGATAACTTGTGAATGCGTGTTAGGTGTTAGTGACATCATGGTTATCCTCGTCAATGATGTACCCTTGTTCTAGTGCGTGTTGATCGCATAGAGTACGGATCCAACTGCCTTCTCTAAGCCGACCTGGATTTCCGCATTCTTCGCAGGTGACTTCGCTCATGAGTTCCGCAAAGTGTATAAGATCGTCTGCTGCGTGATCACTACGATCAACATAAAAACGCAGTGTACCATATTTTTCTTTCACTTGCACTGCTACTGGAATTTTTTCGTATTCTTCCTTCATTTTTAGTCGTGCACGCTCTACACGAATACTGTCAACTATTGTACCTGTATAATCTTTGGTTCCTTCTCGTCGACGCAACCGTTCATATTCGCGTTTAGCATTATTATAATCCTTGTACAGCATAGCACAAAGAATATCTAGAATATGATACCAACCATCGCCGTGCTCGAAACCCCAGCACATAGCAGTATTCTTAGGATTTCCGTATCTATCTCTAAAGATAGCAGGATATTTTTCAACTAATTTTTTATCTAAATCAGGTCTCATTATTGCCTCTAGGATAACTAGCAGTTAGAAAGTCTATATAACGATCACTAAATTCGCTGATTTTTTTCAATTCGTACTTGGCGCAAAACTTTAGAAAATAAGCACCCACCATGGGTTTATTTTGCGGTACGCATTGATTTTGAATAACTTCATTGATAATGCGCTTGATGTCATCGGGCTGTGCTTGAAGATCAATCAGTGTGCGGTTGCGATTGTAATCTGTAAGTACACGATGCTCCTCGTCATTATGATCAGTCCATTTTTGCAGCATGAGATTATTCCATGCAAATCCCCGTTTATTTCGATCTTCAAAAGCTTCCCTCAGACCAACTTTGTTTTTACTGCCTTTTTCACGCACTCCGGGGTATGCACTAAAAATATTATCGGTTTTATCTCCCCTCATACATTTTTCAAATAGTAGCCATTCGGGATCCGGCGCCGGCAGTGGCTCTTTGGTTTTTTTATCTAAGACAGGATTCCCTTTCTTATCAAAAATGCCTTCATGAGTGATTAGTCGCTCTTCGATCCCGTTATACTGCTTGACATTCTTGCTGATCAATTGATAAAAATCTGTATCAGTACTGATAATGATGTTAGTGTCGTCGGGGTGATTTTGACACCAACCACCAATAAAATCATCTGCCTCGAGCCGTTCGTGCTGTAGTACAGTGCAATTGCTGCGCTCAATTAGAAACTTTTTAAGATCATCAAACGCCGCAAAGAACAATCGATCTTCTTCTTGTTCTTGTTCGCTCATTGCTGCGCGTGCCTCAGCGCGATTACGTTTGTAGGGCGGGTAAAAATCTTTACGCCAACTGCGTCCTTCAAAGCAGAAGATTACATGATCTGCGCGATGGTCTCGCCAACATGATGCTACACTATTCAATGTAACATGCATTGCAAAACCTAATTTGTCCCAAAGATCTGCTTTTGGGTTGATAGCGTGCCTAGCACGAAAAAACAAATTAGCTGCGTCAATAATAAGAAATGTTTTCATGCTGCTATAATAACAGCATATTATGATTTAGTCAATCTATTTAGGTTAACTGCAAAGCCAAAAATGATAACCATTTTGGATCCTCAACTCCCAATTCTAACCGCCCTACAAGTTGATTTTCGGATGTAATGTACCATTTTTTACCACCAACGTTTCGTTGTAAGTAGTAAATTCGAGGTCCGATGTGTTCTTCGCACAATCTTTCGGCTTGACGCCGCTGGGAAATGTCAATATAGATCTTATGTGGATATCTACGGGCTGTAATCATGTCAAAATTAAGATACTTCGGTACGTCCGCCGCCGAGGTTTCGACGATTAATTCTTGTGGTGGGATCTGCTTCATACTGCTCCCAGGTTTCTAGTGCTATATTTCTGCATACGGTTTGAAACCAATTATCAACAATGTCTTGATCGGTTTTACCTTGATAGCCCGCTTTAATTAATTTGCTAACAAAAAATTCATTCCAATCGATTTCAAACGCGCCTTGCCCTACATTATCTGGATCTAGTTCAATGCTGATTACTTCAACCCAAGGTTCTCCTCTAGCTGTTGCAGCCGCTTTAGCTTCTGCCGGCGTTAACGGTTTTTGTTGAGCTTTGGACTTTTTCGAAGTACTAATATTTTTGGACTTAGTTGTCTTAGACTTGTTCGGCGATTTTTTAGCAGCAGCAGTTTTCTTCGCAGGAATTTCATTTTTAACTCCCTCAGGTTTGTCTACAGGTTTCGCTTCAACAGGTAATTCGCTGTTAATCGTTTTTGTATCTGTATTTGTAGTTCGTTCCTTTTTTCTAAATATATCAAATATACTCATTGGTTTTCCTTTAAATTATCGACCCCATCCGTTTTGCCATAAGTCTACCTGAAGTCTTGGGCTGTAATAGTAACCTCTTTTTAACGCCCAATCGGCTACATTAACTCGATTTTTATCGTAAGGAACAACTACCCCACCTTGCGGCATAACGTATACTGGTCCTCGAAATCCTCGATTTCTATATTCATAGACAGCACGATCAACCTCGGCAAAATGTTGTTCTGTTTCGACAACAAATTTTAGATATGTAAATCCATAGTATTGGTATTCGTCTACGACATCAGGACAAACAGCATCTTCCCATGCTTCGCCGCTAGCACTGAGCTTTGGGCTTACACTAAAAGTCAAATTATTCCGTCCGCGGAGAGGATGGTCTCGCCAACACTCTGCAAGATATGATTTAAATTTATCTTGTAATGGCTGTGTTCCATTTGTTTCAAACGTCAAGTTTGATAAACTTTGCATCCTCGGATGCAGCAATAATTCTTCGTAAGCACGTTGCCACCCTAGTAGTGGCTCTCCGCCTGTAATTACTAAATGTACATCGTTGCCGTTGTATTGTAGCCAGTTCGATCCCGGAACTAAATTTAACATTTGTTCAACTAATTCAGCAGTTGTATAATTTTTGCTAAAGTCTTTAAACGCAGGATGCCAACTTGCATAACTATCGCAGCCTGTATGAACCAATGGCAGCTCTTCGAACGATTTATACAGATGGATATTGGCAGCAACTTCGTCTGCTTCGGTACTTTTAACCCCCGGGGCACAACCAAAACCACTGCAAGTAAAATTGCATCCAAAAGTTCTTAAAAATACGCTAGGGACACCAATAAATCTACCTTCGCCCTGCACACTATAAAAAATTTCACTAACTTTAATTTTTTGCATATTAATATCTTATCATTTCGTAGTAAACAATTTGCCCGATTCTAGCGGCAAAATCTTCATCATCGCCGATAATATGCAGGCTATTGACATTTCTGTCTGCTTTTTTATCATAACTTCTAAGTTCGATTACAAAACCCCCATTGGCTTTGTAAATAAAAAACGCTACCCCGTCGCTTCTAATAGAGTTAGATTCTGCCACTATATCTGCATCATTTTTGATATATTGATTTAATTTTCTTTTTAGCCATTTCATATTTTAATCCTCGTGCCAATTGTCTTCTTTTCCCGACAGATCAACTAACCTTAAATCTACATACTGATCACTGCCCTTGTCAAATCCTTTGATAAACTCAATGCAGGCTTTTCTATCTCCGGTAAACAGTTCTTTTTGATCTTTGTGTCTGATAACTTTATAGGTTTGCTTAATTTCATCAAGTCTCATAGGAAATCCTCAAACAAATCTTCATTCCATTCTCTATGCCCTTCTCTAAAAGCCATATTGCTTTGTGTTTCTCGAACTTCTACACGATAACACCAAAGGCGCTCGGCTTCGCCCGGACCCCACATTTCCGGTATATATACACCATTTACATATTTGTAAAGCATGTCTGCTAATCCTTCACAGCCTAAGTGTGGTAAAATAGTAAGCTTGGCCATTTTCTTTTCTTGCAGCAGTTTATATGTTTCGAGTTCTGGGTCATCGGCAGCTACCAAAAGGGTATGGTCAAATTGACTTTCTAAAAATTGCTTTAATTCTTTAAGTCCCCCGTAGTCTGCTACCCAATTTCTAACATCTAAGTCGTTAGTTCCAAAATAAAACTTCATACTAAAACTATAACCATGTATAAGGTTGCAATGGCTGTCGGCACGCCATTGTCTATAAGCACAGGGAAATGCATCGTGAAATTCTTTAGTGCTTACATATTTGTATGTAACAGGGGTTCGAGTCATACAAAATCTCCTAAATTGTGCTCAATAATTTGATCATAGAAAGTTATTAAAAAAATAAGAGCTAAATTTTTTTGTTTTGGTTTAATAAAAATTCTATCGCAGTGCGGTCTCAAACTCATTACCAGGGAGTGATTAAAAAACGATTCTTTACCATAATGATCAAAATCATATGATGTATAGCAATTTAAACCGTGTTGTTTAATCCATTCAACCATATCTTCTGTAATGTTTTTGACATCGATAAAAAATTCAAATTCTCCAATTATTTCAGAGTCATCAATCGCATTTTCAACAAAGCTATTCATCTCATCGAGTGCATTTTATCTTGTATATATTTTTCATGAGGCACCCATTGGAAAGTGTCAAACTCCCAGTTTTTATGCGTCATAAATCCCCATTCCCTTTGCTGCGGTCCCGGTATAAAAAGTGTCCAACAATCAACTCCGGGCTCCAATTCAATTCTGTGTAGACTTTTGGCATTGCAAATTCTAAAATGTCCTGCCCCACGCCAAATTCTGTGTTCACCAACAATTATGTTTTTTTGCTGATTAATGGTAGGTACCCACTCCCAGTAGCCGCCTTTAAGAATAAATGTAGCATACGGCCAAGGATGGTCGTGCAAACAGTCTGGATCACTTTTTAAGAATTGATGTAGAAAAATATTGAAAGGAAAACGCTTACGATTTTTTAGAAAAAGATAATAACGATTAAGATAAGGTTCGCTACTTTCTCTATCTAAAATAGTACGTTTTCTATCTATTTTTTCTAAAAATCGTAAAAGCCATTTCATTGCGTTTCCTTTCTACTAACGATCTGTGTTATAGATAACATCTAAAATCTTTGTAATTATACCTAGATCGATTTCTTTGGTTTGAAACTCGTATAGCATAGCATTTATATCCTTGGGAAAGCAAGGCATATGATAACCAAATTGGCTGTTTTTGTTTAAAACATCAAAGTGCGTTGTGCCCATTCTAGGATCCAATTTTAATATGTTTACAACATCATCCCAATCAACATAATTTTCTTTTGCAAATAAATAAAATTGGTACATTAATGCAGTTTTACTTAATAAAAATGCATCTATAATATATTTGACAACACTACTGGTATAACAATCTGTTAATACAATTTCTGCTTGTGGATTTATATTACTTGCACCAATAATATCTATTACCTTATAGGCACCTTGTTCGGTAGATGTTCTGCCCTTACCAATAATAACTAATGGTGTATTGAGATAATTTTCTTTTATTGCAAAAGATGTAACGATTTCCGGAATGTGGAAAAGTTCTTTGGGAAAATATTTGGAGTTATCGTTAAAATTTTCACTACGCCATAAACTGGGCATTACGGTACTTTTTACAATTACAGGACATGTTACATCGCGAAGCTGAAATAATACATCTCGAACTATACTATGGTCAATTTTTCCCGGATAATATTCTAAATCCTCCGGTGTTGGGACACAGATAAAAAAAGCATCATTATTCCAACTTTTTAGTGTTTCAATATCTACACTAAATTCTAAATTAGGATCTGAATAAACAATATCTACATCTTTACCCGAATAAGAATTTGCTACAGCAGATCCTAAACTTCCACAACCAATAATTGCTATTTTCACAAAACCGTCTTATCTATTGCGTACCGCAATGTTCATAAATTCTGCTCGAACTGCGGGATCTGATTTAAAACATCCGCCTAGCTTGCTGGTAACAGTTGAACTACCGGTATCTTCAACGCCCCTTGACTTCACACAAAAATGCTGAGCGTCGATCATCACTGCAATATCATCTGTTTCTAGAATGTACTGAAGTGCATGATAAATTTGTTCAGTTAGTCTTTCTTGAATTTGTGGTCGTTTGCTGAAATATTCGACCACTCGATTGATTTTACTTAGACCTAGAACTTTTTTCTTGGGGATATAAGCCACAGTGGCTAAACCATCGATGACGACACCGTGATGTTCACATTGGCTCTGGACACTGACATCTCGTTCAATGACCATCTCGTCATACTTCATTTTATTGTCGACTGTAGTGCATTTTGGGAAATTTTCGGGTAAAAGTCCCCACATTGTTTCTAACACCCACATTTTAGCCATTCGTTTTGGTGTTTCCATTAGACTATCATCGCTGAGATCCAATCCCATAGTGCGCCAAATTTCTGTAAAATGTCGTTCGATAATATCTATTTTTTCTTTATTTTCTCTATGTAAATAATTGAAATCCATTGGTGTCTCGACACCGCAAGCAATTAGGTGTTTATGGACAGCATACCCTAATTCTGGATCTACTTTGGTTTTCTGAAATGACATACTTTCTCCTTACTGTATTAAAAATGTTTCTTTCCAAATAAGACCAATTTGGTACTTTGTACCTTTTGGTAATGAATTTAATTCTGCTTCATTATAATAGTGAGATTTTAATTCCCCTTCTATTATACGCTTTCTTTTATTTTTATCAACCTTTCGACCAAATGTAAAGGTTTCATTTAATTTTTCAATTTCTTCTTGAGCAAGGAATAAGACTTCTCCATTTTGTGTAGTAATCCATTTTCTGTTTTTAACAGCGGATTTTCTATATATCGGATTTTGTTCTTTTATTCTTGATTTAGAATTATTCTTTTTTGGTCTATTCCATATTTGATAATGAAATCCCAAATTAGTAAATTCATCAAGATCTTCTTTATTGATTCGAATTGAAAGATTATCTTTGAAAACTGTTATAAACCTTTTGTCTTTTCTATAAATTTTCCAATTTATTTCTTTGATATGTGAATATGCCCTTGTGCCTTGTCCTTTTCCAACATAAAAAGGTTCGAATAAAAATGAGATTTTATCATCAAAACAAAATTTTCCTGGTTTTCTAGGATCGAGATAAAAATATAGATAAAACATTAGGTAGTCCTTACTCTATTGACAACAGTAGGACCAATCATTATCCTACATTACTATTTATCTATAATTTTAAATCTTCACATTAAATTTTTGATTAATTGATCAGCACTAAAAAACTTTTTAGTTAGTTCTTCAGTATTCACGGGCAATATTTTTGACCAAGAATCGTAGTTAGATATCATTGATCGAATTCTACTGATTAAATGTAGTTTGAACTCTTTATAATGTTCCCAATCTGCTGTCCATTCACTGGGATACTTGTAATTATCGTTATACATCTCACTGTAACTTAGCCTGTCGGGCACTAATGGCAGCGCACCTACCAGCGCACCTTCATAACAGCCAATACCTAGCGTTTCTTGCAAACTGGCACTAAAAACAATTTTTGATTGTGCTAGCAACTCGTGATATTCTTTTTTATTCAAAGTGCGATCTTGACACACAACCCATTTGTATTCGGGCAATTCTCGTGCTAAATCTCTAAATATTTCAACTTGCTTTTCTGGAGCAATACGATGTGGAAAGATAATGGTATCGGTTTTTTGAAATTTAGTTTTATAAGGCGCAAGTATTGATTGTAGATATTCCATGGGCCAACCAGTTCTAATAATTTTTCCCGGGTTGGATGTTGTGATATCTTTGGGTTCGCAGCCTAATAAATTTTTGCAAAATAAATTGATATGAAACTCTGTTGCAAAATAATTATGATCGATAGCATGGAAGAAACTTTTTTCAGCATGCCTTACCCACGGCGCATCGCCGATCAACCTACCTAAAAAGTCTGCAGGGTCATATGACCCAGCATGCCAAAGGGCGTGGATCTTCACTGGTATATTCAGCAATTCGCTCATGTACCTAAGATTGATAATACCGGGATGCCATGCGTCGGTAAATAGAAATTGATCTCCGGCTCTAACGTATCCAGAACAAAATAGGCGACCCATTTTTTCGATTTGTCTAGCTTTATAAACATTGGTGCCACCGAAGTTCAAAAACGCACCAGGTGTAGTGGCCGAAGGTATATCCTTGCAGCCCTCAATTAAGGCCACATTTAAATTCTGGGCGGAAAGAAGACTAGGTACATGAGTCTTCCATTGACCCGTGTACCTAGTTTCAACCGCTTCGATATCAACTACGAAGACGGTCATGCAATTACTCCTGGGATTGTGATCGCTTAAATTGCTCTGCTGCAACAACCCAGTTGTTCCGCGGTTCTTTGCCCTTAAGGCTACGTTGATAATCAGCCCAAGGGCTTTTGTCGTTGCCTAGATGTGCTTCGTCATAAACAAAGCCGTAAGTAACGCAAAACTCTCGATACTTGTCTAGAGTTTCAAAGATGGTTTCTACTTCGGGCTTCATTTTCAGATGCTTTTTTAGCCATACAGGATTTGACATAATAAATTTCCTCAGTTTGTGTTTGCGACATATTGATAATAAATGCTGCAACCGTTTTCGCCATCTTCGGCTACATCGATTACAACGTCTCTACCGGGATAGCGCCCGGCAATTTGCAGATAAAGATCGTCTGCAATCATTTCGCAACTCTTGTAGTTGAGTTGCAGTGTTCCTTGCTCGTAGAGATTTTCGAGCCAGCGCTTGAATTGAATAAATTCCACATCGCGATCATTATGAAAGACTTGAATTTGCACTTTAAAGTGAAAAATATGACGATGTGGATAAGCTAAAAAGCTAACATCGTATTGATCGTTAGTTTTTAACTTTGCATCAGTTTCGGCTGCTGGATACCTGTGCACACCTTCTTTACGGAAAGTTACCCAAATGTTTCTATGCGCATTTTGCATATTATTATCTATTTCGTTTCGCGTTTGAGATGTAATAGTCATTCCTGTTCTCCAATTGGTGTGTCTCCCACATAGT